>NZ_JBEPDB010000149.1:0-10177 GCF_040300025.1 Dactylosporangium sp. NPDC000555
CTCCAGGACGCCGAGGCGCGGCTGGTGCTCGCCGACGCGGAGACCGCGAGCTGGCTCGACGGATACGGCGTGCCGGTGCCGTCGGCGGCCGAGGTGGCCGCGGCCGCGGGCGGCGGCGAGTTCGTCTGGACCACGCGGCAGGACGTGCCGTTCGAGCCGCTGATCGTGCACGTCGACGAGGTGACCGGCGCGACGCAGGCGACCGTGTTCATGGACACGCACGTCATCGCGCCCGGCGACGCGGAGGCGCTGCTGCGTGGCCTGGAGGCGGTGGCCGTCGAGGCGGCGCTGGACCCGGACGCCCCGACCGGCGTGGCGGCGCCGTAGCGGCCGCGCCGCAGGGGCCGCGCCGCCACCACGTCTACCGTATCGACCGTCCCGTCTCCTGAGCCAGCAGGGCGGGCCAGTCCTGCGCGGCGGCCCAGCCGGCGAAGGTGTGCCAGCCGACCTCCGGGTGCGCGCGGCGCAGGCCGGCGACGTCGACGTCCAGGCCGGTCGTGTTGAAGTACTCGAACATCGCAGCCAGGTCCGCCGAGCGGGTCCGGACGTGGGCGAGCGGCACCTCGCGGTAGGCGATCGGGCGGCCGATGGCGTCGGCGAGGATCCGCGTCATCTCGGCCGGGGTCCGCTCGTCGGACGCGATGTCGAGGCGCCGGCCGGTGAACTCGGCGGGGCGACACAGGGCCAGGGCGGCGAAGGCGCCGATGTCGGCGGCCGGAATGAGCGTCAGCGGCCGGTCGGCCGGCATCGGCCAGGCGAACGTGCCGTCGCGCAGGCCCTCGAGGGTCCAGCCGCCGGCGTAGTTGTCCATGAACGCGGCCGGCGCGATCACGGTCCAGGGCACGCCGGAGGCGCGCAGGTGCCGCTCGACGAGGTACTTGCTCTCGTAGTGCGGGACGCCGGTGCCGCGATCGGCGTGGGCGGCGGAGGTGAGCACGACGTGACCGACCCCGGCCCTCGCCGCCGCGTCGACGAGGGCCGTCCCCTGGCGGACCTCGGTGGCCAGGTCGGTGCCGAAGGGCGTGGTGACGGCGAACAGCGCGCCGGCGCCGGCGAGCGCGGCGTCGAGCGAGTCGCCGTCGTCGAAGTCCGCGTGGCGTACGTCGGCTCCGAGGTCGCGCAGGGCGACGGCGGCGGGCGTGTCCGGCCGGCGGGTCAGGGCGCGGACGTGGTTGCCGGCGGCGAGCAGGGCGCGGGCGGTGGCCCCGCCCTGCGCCCCGGTGGCCCCGGCCACGGCGACGGTGAGCATGATTCCTCCAGGCGCGATAGATTAACTGCGTCGCGCAGTAAAATAGCGGAGAATCGCTGCGTCACGCAGCTATTTGGAGTGTGATCCAGGTGACGGGTGCCCGCCGGGCACGGCTGTACGAGGAGCTGGCGTTGGCCTCGCGCCGCTACAACGCGGCGTACGTGCTGTTCAACCAGGCGATCGCCGACCATCTCGGCCTGCACCCGACCGACGTGCAGGCCCTGAGCCTGCTCACCGCGGAGCCGGGCCCGCTGACCGTCAAGCAGATCGCCGTCCTCACCGGCCTCACCACGGGCTCGGCCACCCGCCTGGTCGACCGGCTGGAGCGCGGCGGCTACGTGGTCCGCGCGCCCGACCGCGACGACCGCCGCAGGGTGCTGGTCAGCACGGTCCCCGAGCGCGTCGCCCGGGTTTCGGCGGTCTGGGACGAGCTCGGGCAGGCGTGGCAGGACCTGTTCGCCGGGCACACCGAGGAGGAGCTCGAGGTCATCACCAGCCACCTGCGGCAGGCCCACGACCTCAGCCACACCCAGCTCGCCCGCCTGCGCGCGATGCCCAAGCCGGCCTGACCGCACCGGCCCCGCACGGGACGCAGTCTTTACGAAGCGGAAGGCTCGGCGGCGGCGAGGTACCGGCCGGCGAGCGAGCGCAGGAAGTCGCGCAGCTCCGGCGGCTCCAGCACGGTGAACGGCACCTCGAACTTGCCCAGGTACGTCACCAGGTCGTACAGCGAGTCGGTGCCCGTCGCCAGCTCGCACCCGCCGTCGGCCAGCTCGGTGATCCGGCCCGATGTCGGGGTGCTGCGCTCGGCGATCACCGCGGCCGGCGCGGCGAAGCGGATCCGCACCCGGTAGCGGAACGGCGCCGCCGTCACGCCGCGCAGCACGTGCGCGGCGGCGTCGCCGCCCGGCGGCTCGCGCCGTACGAACCGGGGGGCCGCGGCGTCCGCCGGCAGCGGCGTGATCCGGTCGGCCCGGAACGTGCGCCAGTCCCGGCGGCCGGTGTCCCAGGCCAGCAGGTACCAGCGGCGGCCGGTGTAGACGAGCGTGTGCGGCTCCACGTCGCGCACGCCGGCCTCGCCGCCGTGCGCCGCGTAGGTGAACCGCAGCCGCTCCTGCCCGTGTGCGGCGTCCGCGATGCGCGTGAGGGTGTCCAGGTCGACGGCCGGGCCGCCGCCCGCCGCCGAGACGGTCGCGGACCTGAGCGCGTCGACCCGCGGCCGCAGCCGGCCCGGCAGCGTCCGCTCGAGCTTGGTCAGCGCCCGCAGCGACGCGTCCTCGATCCCGGCGACGCTGCCCGCCGCGGCCGCCCGCAGCCCCACCGCGACCGCGACGGCCTCGTCGTCGTCGAGGGCGAGCGGCGGGAGCGCGTTGCCGGGCCCGACCCGGTAGCCGCCGCCGGGGCCGGTGGAGGCATCGATGCGGTACCCCAGCTGCCGCAGCCGGTCCACGTCGCTGCGCACGGTGCGCGTGGACACCTCCAGCCGTGCCGCCAGTTCCGCACCCGCCCACTCCCGCCGCTGCTGCAGCAGCGAGAGCAACCGCAGCAGCCGTACGGAGGTTTCCAGCATTCGCCAATATTAGATAAGTTTAGGAAGCTAATCTTCCGCAACCCCGCCTAGCGTTGCCGGCATGACACTTCGAGGCATGGCCACCGTCAGCTACTTCGCCGCCGACTGGGCGGCCGCGCGCACGTGGTACACGCGGGTCACCGGCGTCGAGCCGTACTTCCTGCGCGAGGGCTACGCCGAGTGGCGCCTCGGCGACCACCAGGCCGAGCTGGGCCTGATCGACGCGCGCTTCCGCGCCCCCGGCCCGTCGGGCGACACCCCGACCGGCCCGGTCGGCGCCGTCCTCTACTGGCACGTCGACGACGTCGAGGCCGAGGTCGCCCGGCTGGTGGGGCTCGGCGCCACACCGCACGAGCCGGTCGAGGACCGCGGCCACGGCTTCGTCACCGCCACGCTCGTCGACCCGTTCGGCAACCTGCTCGGCGTGATGTACAACCCGCACTACGTCGAGATGCTGGCATCACGAGCCTGAGCGAAAACCGTTATCGCCGGGCCGGCGGGGCGTCTCCTGGGCATGCGAATCTCACGGCGCGCCCTCGCCGGCGCGGGCGCGGCGCTCGTCCTCGTGGCGGCGGCGCTGGTCACGTTCACGCTGACCCGCGGGTCGGCCGCACCGGCGGCCGGCGCCTCGCCCGGATCATCGATCTCGCCGGTTCCGCCGGGCCCGGGCCCGTCCGAGACATCCACGTCCGCGTCCCCGGCGGGGCCCGGCGACGGCGTCGGCCGGCTCGCCGCAGCCTCGCCGTCCTCGTCGTCCTCGCCGGCCCCGAGCGGCTCGCGACCGCCGAGCGTGCCCGCCGGCGCCCGGACCGTGACCCTCGTCAACGCGCTCGGGCAGCGGATCTGGGCGGCCGCCACGCCGGACAAGGCCCACCCGCTCGCCGCCACCGGCTGGGTGATCGACCCGGGGCAGAGCGTGACGGTCGTCGTGCCCAGCGGCTGGGGCGGGCGGTTCTGGGGGCGCACCGGCTGCTCGTTCGACGCCTCCGGCGCCGGGCACTGCCAGACCGGCGACTGCGGCGGGCGCTTCCAGTGCACCGGCAGCGGCGCGACGCCCGCGACCCTGGCCGAGTTCGCCCTCGCCGCCTGGGGCGGGATGGACTTCTACGACGTCAGCATGGTCGACGGCTCGAACCTGCCGATGTGGATCAACGTCGCCCACTCCGCCGGCAAGGACCCGGTGTCGCCGACCGGCTGCGTCGCCGCGGGCTGCACCCGGCCGGTCGACTGCCCGCAGCAGATGCAGGCCGCCGGCGGCGCGTGCAAGAACCCGTGCGCGGCCTTCGGCGGCGACACGTACTGCTGCCGCGGCCCCTGGGCCGGCCGTGAGCACTGCGTCCCGGCGAAGTGGCCGGTGGACTACACCCAGGTGTTCAAGCGCGCCGCGCCCCACGCCTACTCGTACGCGTTCGACGACTCGGCCACGATGGCCTGCAAGGGCGGCTGCAGCTACCGCGTCACGTTCGGGGTGACGCCCTGAGCCGCCGCCGGGCGTCAGTCGTCCGGCGGGTCGGCGAGGGGCCAGCCGCCGGCGGCGAGGTGGGCCGAGACGCGCCCGATGTCCTCGGGGCTGGCCTCCTGCAGTACCGAATCGTTGATCATCTCTTCGATGTCGTCGGTGGTGATGGGGTCGGCGTTGCGTTGCGACTGGTCGGCCAGGTCCCGCGCGATCTTGCGGATCTCGTCCTCGGTGAGCTTGCGGCGCAGCAGGCCGAGGAGGGCGACGTAGTCCTGCCGGGGCACGCCGGAGGGGTAGCCGGCGCGCAGCCAGTCGATGCTGCGGCTGAGGAAGTTGGACCGGGACTCGCTCACGGATCCCCCTACTGCTTGTCGACGATCGTCGGGAAGATGTGCTCGAAGCTCAGCGCCTTGCCGAACCCGCTCGCGACGATGTACGTGATGCCCAGCGCCACGCCGAGCAGCACCACGCCGATGCAGGCCCAGCCGAGCACGGTGCCGATCGGCTGCGCCTTCGGGCCGGCCGTGCCCGGCTCGTGCGCCTCGGCGTCGCCGCCGGCGCCCCAGGCGAGCGAGCGCACGCCGAGCGCGAACAGGGCGGGCAGGCCGGCGCCGACGAGCAGGCCGACGAGCAGCACCCGCCACGCGGACTGCAGGGCGAACTGCAGGTTGTGGACCATCAGCGGACCGCCTCGGCCAGCTCGGGAGTGGTACCCCACTCGTCGTTGACATTGTTGTGGTCGACCGGGGATCTGCGCGAGTGCCAGTACATGTAGGCGGCCAGGGCGAGCAGGATCAGGAAGATCACGATCGCGCCGGCGAGGCCGCCGATGGCGTGGCCGATCCACCACATGGTCGCGCCGACGACCGCCGCCGCCGGCAGCGTGATGAGCCAGGCGAGGACCATGCGGCCGGCCACCGGCCAGCGCACGATCGCGCCGGGCCGGCCCAGGCCGCTGCCGAGGATGGAGCCCGTGGCCACGTGCGTGGTCGACAGTGCGAAACCGAGGTGGCTGGAGACCAGGATGACCGCGGCCGAGGCCGACTCGGCGGCCAGGCCTTGCGGCGGCGCGATCTCCACCAGGCCCTTGCCCAGCGTGCGGATGATCCGCCAGCCGCCGAGGTAGGTGCCCAGCGCGATCGAGAGGGCGCACGCCGCCTTCACCCAGAACGGGATGCTCTCGGTGTCGGCCCAGTCGCCGGTCGCGATCAGCGCCAGGGTGATCACGCCCATCGTCTTCTGGGCGTCGTTGGTGCCGTGGGCCAGCGACACCAGCGACGCGGACCCGATCTGGCCCCAGCGGAAGCCGTTCTCGGTGAAGCGCTGCGCCACGCCGATGGTGACCTTGTAGATCAGCCAGGTGCCGGCCGCGGCGACGATCGCGGCGATCGTGGGGGACATGACCGCGGGCAGCAGCACCTTGCCGACGAGGCCGTCGAGCTTGGTGCCGTTGCCGTTCCAGTTGACCCCGGCCCAGCCCAGCCCGGCGATGGTGGCGCCGGCCAGGCCGCCGAACAGCGCGTGCGAGGAGCTCGAGGGCAGGCCGAGCAGCCAGGTCAGCAGGTTCCACGCGATCCCGCCGACGAGGCCGGCCAGGACGATGAGCAGGAGGGCGGAGCCGCCGCCCTCGAGCAGTTCCGCCTTGGGCGTGCCGTTGGAGTTCTGGATCTTCACGACGGCGTTGGTCACCGTGAGCGCGACCTCGACCGACAGGAACGCGCCGACGAGATTCAGGATGCCCGACAGCAGGACGGCGACCTTGGGTCGCAGTGCCTTCGTCGCGATGGAGGTGGCCATCGCGTTGGCCGTGTCGTGGAAGCCGTTGGTGAAGTCGAATCCGAGCGCGGTCACGATCACCAGGACGAGCACGACGGTGGTTTCTGTCACGCCATGATCGTCGCGCGTCCGCCGGGGCCGCTCCGGCGTAGGCCGCGGATGTGAGAAGAGTTTGATCGCCGTTCACCTGATGGCCATCTGGCGCGGGGAACGGGGTCGCGGAGAGTGCGCCTTTACCGGTACAACTGTGGCATGCCGTACACCCCGCGGGAAGCCGTCGAGAAGACCGGGTTCAGCCTGGACACGCTGCGTTACTACGAGCGGATCGGGCTGCTCGACAGCGTCGAGCGCAACGCCGGTGGTCAGCGCGTGTTCACCGACGACGACCTGAACTGGCTGGCGATCCTGCGCTGCCTGCGCGACACCGGCATGCCGATCGCGCGCATGCTGCGCTACGCCGAGCTCGCCCGGGGCGGCGACGCCACCTTCGCCGCCCGCGCCGAGCTGCTCGAGGAGCACGACCGCGAGATCGAGATCAAGATCGCCGCCCTGCGCGACGAGCAGGTGCGGATCCGGGAGAAGATCCGGTGGTACCGCGTCGCGCCCGTTCTTGACCTGGAGCGCGCTCCAGCTACTAGCGTCGGTGTCCATGATTGACGTGATTGCGTTGGGCCGCACCGGCGAGCAGGTCAGCTCTGTTGCCCTGGGCTGCATGCTGATGGGCACCGCCTCCGGCGAGGACGAGTCGTTCGAGATCCTCGACCGCTACCACGCCGCCGGCGGCCGGTTCCTCGACACCGCCGACTGCTACGCCTGGTGGCCGCGGCCGGGCGACACCGGGGGCGAGAGCGAGCGGCTGCTGGGCCGCTGGTTCGCCCGCACCGGCCACCGCGACGAGGTCTTCCTGGCCACCAAGGGCAGCGCCTGGGTGAGCGACCCGGAAGCGGTCCGGTCCGGGCGCGCCGAGCTGAGCGAGATGTTCGCCGGCGCCGGCGGCGACACGCTGCGCCACGCGCTCGACGGGAGCCTGGCCCGCCTCGGCGTCGACCACGTCGACCTGTACTACGTCCACATCGACGACCTGGCCACGCCGCTGGAGGAGACGCTCGAGGCCCTCGCCGGGCTGGTCGCGGCCGGCAAGACGCGCTACATCGGCTGGTCGAACGTGCCCACCTGGCGACTGGAGCGCATCCGCGGGCTGTGCGAGCGCCACGGCTGGCCCGCGCCCGTCGCGCTGCAGCAGGAGCACTCGTACCTGCGCAAGCACCCGGGCGCGGAGAAGGTCGGCATCCTCGACGAGGAGCAGCTGCGATACCTGCGGGCGCACGACGACCTGACGCTGGTCGCCTACTCGCCGATCCTCAAGGGCGGCTACGACGACCCCGCCAAGCGCGCCCGCGCCGACATCTTCGACGCGTACGAGGGCGCCGACACCGAGGCGCGGCTGGCCACGGTCGCGAAGCTTGCCGCCGAGCTCGGGGTGAGCGGCGGCCAGCTCGTCCTGGCCTGGCTGCGCCACCAGGCCGACCCGCGGCGCGTGGTGCTGATCGGGCCGCGCACCGTCGAGCACTACGAGTCGGCGATCGCCTCGCTGGACCTGCGCCTCAGCCCCGAGATCCTGGCCGAGCTCGACGCCGCCGGGGCATGACGGCCGGGGCTCACATCCGCGGGCGTGACGTTGTGGGGTCGGCGTAATTTCCGGAGCGCGATCGGTGTGACACCCATGTAACTGGCCACTTGTAGCGTGACCGCCGTGATGCAGACCCGCTCGGTCTGTTCGTACTGCGGGGTCGGCTGCGGCATGGTCCTCGACGTGGCGACGGACCCCGACGGCCGGCGCCGCGTGATCAAGGTGCACGGCGACAAGGACCACCCGGCCAACGCCGGGCGGCTGTGCACCAAGGGCGCGACCAGCGCCGAGATGCTCGCCGGCAAGGGCCGCCTCGGCGCCGCCATGGTGCGGGCCGGGCGCGGCGGCCGGGCCGTGGAGACCGGCGTCGACGCGGCGATCGCGCACACCGCGGCCCGGCTGCGGGCGATCGTCGACGAGCACGGGCCGGACGCCGTCGCGTTCTACGTCTCCGGGCAGATGACGCTCGAGGCGCAGTACCTGGCGAACAAGCTCGCCAAGGGTTTCGTGCGCACCAACCAGATCGAGTCGAACTCGCGGCTGTGCATGGCCAGCGCGGGCAGCGGGTACAAGCTTTCCCTCGGCGCGGACGGGCCGCCCGGCTCGTACGACGACTTCGACCACGCCGACCTGTTCCTCGTCATCGGCTCCAACATGGCCGACTGCCATCCGATCCTCTTCCTGCGCATGATGGACCGGGTCAAGGCCGGCGCGAAGCTCGTCGTCGTCGATCCGCGCCGCACCGCCACCGCCGAGAAGGCCGACCTGTTCCTGCAGGTGCGGCCGGGCACCGACCTGGCCCTGCTCAACGGCCTGCTGCACCTGCTGGTCGAGGGCGACCACGTGGACGAGCGGTTCATCGCCGAGCACACCGAGGGCTGGGAGGCGATGCCGCCGTTCCTGGCCGGCTACGGCCCCGACGAGGTGTCCGAGACAACCGGGATCCCGGTGCGGCAGCTGCAAGAGGCCGCCGGGCTGATCGCCGCCGCCGGCGAGTGGATGAGCTGCTGGACGATGGGGCTCAACCAGAGCACCCACGGCACCTGGAACACCAACGCCCTGGTCAACCTCCACCTCGCCACCGGCGCGATCTGCCGCCCCGGCAGCGGCCCGTTCTCCCTCACCGGCCAGCCCAACGCGATGGGCGGCCGGGAGATGGGGTACATGGGGCCCGGCCTGCCCGGCCAGCGCTCGGTGCTCGTCGAGGCCGACCGCGGCCTCGTCGAGGACGCCTGGGGCCTGCCGGGCGGCACGCTGCGCACCGACGTCGGCAAGGGCACCGTCGAGCTGTTCGAGCGCATGGCCGCCGGTGCGGTGAAGGCCTGCTGGATCATCTGCACCAACCCGGTCGCCTCGGTCGGCAACCGGCGCACCGTCATCAAGGGGCTCGAGCGCGCCGAGCTGGTCATCACCCAGGACGCGTACGCCGAGACCGAGACGAACGCCTACGCCGACGTGATCCTGCCCGCCGCCATGTGGTCCGAGATCGACGGCGTCATGATCAATTCGGAGCGGAACCTGACGCTGCTGCGCCAGGTCGCCGACCCGCCCGGCGAGGCCCTCGCCGACTGGGAGATCATCGCGCGGGTCGCCGTCGCCATGGGCTACGGCGACGCGTTCCGCTACGACTCCGCCGAGGACGTCTTCGCCGAGATCCGCGGCTTCCACAACCCGCAGACCGGCTACGACCTGCGCGGGGTCAGCTACGAGCGGCTCCGCGAGGGCCCGGTGCAGTGGCCCGCCCCGCCCGGGTCGCCGGCCCGCAACCCGATCCGGTACCGCAACGACGGCACCAGCCAGCCCGTCCGCGAGACGCCCGGCGGCACCCGCCCCCGGCTCAACTTCGCCACCCCCAGCGGCCGGGCCGTGTTCTTCCCCCGCCCGCACCTGGACCCGGCCGAGCTGCCCGACGACGACTACCCGTTCCTGCTCAACACCGGCCGCCTGCAGCACCAGTGGCACACCCTGACCAAGACCGGGAAGGTGGCGAAGCTCAACCGGCTCAACCCGGGCCCGTTCGTCGAGCTCAACCCGCAGGACGCGCGACGGCTCGGCATCGCCGGCGGCGACCGGGTCGAGGTCGCCTCCCGCCGCGGCCGGGCCGTGCTCCCGGCCACCGTCACCGACCGGGTGCTGCCCGGCAACTGCTTCGCCCCGTTCCACTGGAACGACCTGTTCGGCGAGCACCTCAGCGTCAACGCCGTCACCTCCGACGCCGTCGACCCGATCTCGTTCCAGCCCGAGCTGAAGGTGTGCGCCGTCGCCCTCACCCGGGTCGCGCCCGCACCGGCCGCCGCGCCGCCCGCGGTCGCCGCACCGTCCGCGATGGACGCCCTCGGGCTCGACCTCACCCCGCCCGCCCTGACCGAGGCCGAGCGGCTGTACCTGGCCGGGTTCGTCAACGCCCTCGCCGCCAACCCGCCGGCGCCGGGCGTGGTGCCGCGGCTGCCCCCGGGCGCGCCGTTCGACGCCGGACGCGCCGCCTGGGTCGAC
>NZ_JBEPDB010000150.1:0-9722 GCF_040300025.1 Dactylosporangium sp. NPDC000555
TAGCCACACAAAGACCCCCCCGCCAACCCCCCGAACCCCCCCACCCCCCCCCACCCCGCGAACAACCACCCCACCCCTCTTTCCAAGCAAAAGAAGGTTTACGAGATTGTACTCCTTGTGACTGGAGTTCTGTCGTGTGCTCTTCCGTTCTGTACCGCGGGTGGCGGTGAGGGGCCGGGGGGCGGCGCGGCCGCGCCGGAACGGATGCGGTGCACCGCGCCCACGCCGAAACGGGCGCGAAGGGCCCGGCCCAGGACGGTTACCGTGACGGCGGTGACGGTGATCAGCAGGCCGGGGAAGACCCCGGCCCACCAGGCGATGGCGAGCGTGGAGCGGCCTTCGGCGAGCAGGGCGCCCCACTCGGGGGTCGGCGGTTGGGTGCCGAGCCCGAGGAAGCTCAGGCCGGAGGCGAAGATGACCGCTACGCCGAACCCGAGGGTGGCCATGACCAGCAGCGGGCCGATCGCGTTGGGCAGGATGTGCCGCCACAGCGTGGTCCATGGCCCGACACCGAGCCCGGTGGCCGCCTCGACGTATCCGGTCCGGCGTACCACGAGCAGCCGGGAGCGCAGCAGCCGCGCGTAGCCAGGCATGTCGGCCAGCCCGATCGCCACCAGCAGGCTCAGTTCGCCCCGGCCGAGCATCGTGACCACGACGAGGGCGAGCAGCAGCGCCGGGAATGACAGCAGCACGTCGAGCACGCGGGTGACGACGAGGTCGGCCAGCCGGCCGCCGAGCGCGGCGAGAACGCCGATCGGGACCGCGGCGAGCAGCGCGACGAGCGTGGCGCCGGCGGCGATGCGCAGCGAGTGCCGGGCGCCGTGCACGGCCCGGGCGAATAGGTCACGGCCCAGCTGGTCGGTGCCGAACGGATGGCCGGCGCCGGGCGGGTGGAACGAGGCGAGAGGGTCAGTGGCGTTGGGGTCGAGGCCGGTGAACAGCTGCGGCCGGATCGCCGCGGCCGTCACGACGAGGACCACCAGCGCCGAGACGACGACCGCGACCGGCGGCCGGCGGGAGCGGCTAGTGGCCATCGCGCTGCAGCCTGGGGTCGATGAGCAGGTACGACAGTTCGACGAGCAGGTTCACGACCACGTACACCGCCGCGGCCAGCATGACCACGCCGGTGACCATCGGGATGTCTTTGTTCGTCACCGCGGTCAGCGCGACCTGGCCCAGCCCGGGCCGGCCGAAGACCTGCTCGATGAGGACGGAGCCGCCCAGCAGGCTGCCGACGAACCAGCCGGTGAGGGTCGTGGCCGGCACCAGGCAGTGCCGCAGCGCGTGGCCGGCCCGTACGGCCAGTTCTCCGGCGCCGCGGGCCCGGGCGGAGGTGACGAACGGCTGCGCCAGCGCCGTGTCCATCTCCTCGCGCAGCACCTGCCCGAGCGTGCCGGCGATCGGCAGGGCGACGGCGACGGCGGGCAGCACGAGGCTGCGCAGGGTGCCGGCCTCGATCACCGGGAAGATGTGCCAGCGCAGCGACAGGAACGTGATGAGCAGGATGCCCAGCCAGTACTGCGGCAGCGACACGGCGACCATCTCCAGGCCCGAGAGCAGCGCCCGGGCCGGGCGGAACCGCTCCGGCACGAGCACCGCCGCGCCGACCGCGAGCAGGACCGCCAGCACCAGCGCCGCGGCCGCCAGCTGCACGGTCGGCAGCAACTGCTCGGTGAGGGCGCTCCAGACCGGGCGCTGCAGCTGGTAGGAGGTGCCAAGGTCGCCGTGGGCCAGGTGGCCCAGCAGCCGCAGGTACTGCACGCCGACCGGGTCGCCGAGCCCGTACTCGCCCCGGACCTGCTCCTTGAGCTCCGGCGACACCAGTGCCTGGTTGCCCATGATGATGTCGACCGGGTCGCCGGGGATCAGGTGCAGCATGAGGAAGCACAGCGTCGCCGCGCCCCACAGCTGTACCACGGCGATCGCCGCCCGGCGGCCCAGGCGCCCGGCATTACGCCGGGTGGGCATGGCCCCGCACCGACTTCTCGCCCGCCTCGACCGGGCTGGACAGCACGTTCTCCCGGGGCGGGAGCGGGCAGTTGTACCAGTCGGAAAAGGCGCACGGCGGCAGATAGGCGCGATTGAAGTCGACGACGTAGCCGTCGCCGTCGCGCAGCGCGTCGACGAAGCGGCCCGGACGGTAGGTGCTCACGCCGGTCGTGGCGTCGGCGAAGACGAACCACAGCTCGCCGTGGCCGGCGAAGGCACGCACCCGGTGCGGCGTGCCGTCGAGGGTGAACGTGAGCTCCCCGGGGACCTCGTGCGGGCGGGCCACGTCGTCACGCTGGTACGGGATCGTGGCCCGCTGTGGCTGCGGGTACGGCTCGAACACCGCCGGCACCCGCAACCGCTCGTCGTACGGGTAACGGTCGATCCCGGCGAAGGCCGCCCGGGCCGGCGCCGCGTGCTCGTAGGTGCGCACCACGGGACCGTCCTCGCGGGTGAGGGTACGGATCGTCACGCCCGGCGCCTCCAGGACGCCGTCCACATAGGAGGTTCCGGTCAGCGGTCTGCCGTCCCGGGTCAAGGGCGCGCCCGGTTCGACGGTGACGGTGAGGCGCCCTCCGTCGACGTCCCACACGCCAGGCACGCCGTCGATGACCAGCGGCTCGTGGACGGGGTGGGTGCCGGTCAGGGCGAGGTGGCCGGCCGGGCCGGCCACCTCTTCCGTCCGCGCGGTGAGCCACTCCTGGAACCCGGCGCTCACTTCGTCCGCCAGACCGTGTAGAAGGAATCGGGGTAGCCCGAGACGGTGAACCGCACGCCCTGCACCGAGTTCGCCACGCCCAGTAGGTACTGCGGGACGTAGATCGGCACGGCCACCGCGTTGTCGATGACCCAGTGCTGCAGGGGCTTGTACGCGGCCGGGCGGTCCTCCTGGCGCAGCGCGGTCACGCCCTGGCCGAGCCAGCCGTCGACCTGCGGATCGTTGACGTTGGCGTAGTTGGCGCCGCCCTTGGTGGCCTGGTACTTCGACGACCACACGTTGAACAGCATGTCGGGGTCGGCCCGCTGGTTGCTCTGGTCGGCGATGTCGTAGTCGCCGGCCTTGGCACGGGCGGAGAAGGTGCCCGCGTCGAGGCCCTGCACCGTCACCTCGAAGCCGATCTTCTTGGCGTTGTCAGCGATCGCCTGCGCCACGACATCGCGTTGTTCGCGCATCACGGTGCTGTTCTGCACCCACACCGCGCTCAGCCGCTTGCCATCCTTGACCCGGTAGCCCTGCGCGTCCTTCTGGCTCCAGCCGGCCTCGTCGAGGAGCTGGTTGGCAAGGTTCGGGTCCTGGGGCCAGCTGCCTTCCAGGGCGCTGTCGTAGGAGTACGGCGTGGCGGGCGTGAGCGGGCTCCAGGCCCGCGGGAAGCGGCCCGCGTACACCGACTTGACGATGTTCTCGATGTCGACGCCGCGCTGGAAGGCCCGGCGCACCTTGACGTCGTCGAACGGGGCCCGCTGGGTGTTGAGGTAGGCGGTGAACGGGGTGCCGGCCGCGGCGGCGCCGAGCACGTGCACCCCGCCGCCGGCCTCGAACGCGGCCGCGGTGACCGGGGGCACGTTGGCGGCCAGTTGCGCCTGGCCACTGCTGACCGCGCCGACCCGGATGGCGTTCTCCGGCAGGAACCGGATCTCGACCTTGTCCAGGTAGGCCGCGCCCTGGTGCGGCGCACCCTCCGGCGGCCAGTTGTAGGCGTCGTAGCGGGCGAACGTGAGGCTCTGGCCCTTGGTGTAGGCCGCGGTGGTGAACGGCCCCGTGCCCACGGCGTTGGCGCCGCCGGCGCACAGCGCGGCCTGGCCCTTGGCGAGCGCGGCCGGGGACTGGATGCCCAGCACGGAGAACGACACAAGCTGCAGGAACGGCGCGAACGGGGACTTGAGCTTGACGACCAGCGTCGCGGGGTCGGTCGCGGTGGTGGACTGCAACGGCAGCGAGCCGGCCAGCGGCGCCTTGGTGGCGGGGTCGACGAAGTGGTCGAAGGTCGCCTTCGCGGCCGTCGCGTCGAACTTCGTACCGTCGTGGAAGGTCACGTCGTCGCGCAGGTGGAAGGTGTAGGTGGTGCCGTCGGCGGAGACGTCCCAGGACTTGGCCAGCCACGGATGGAAGGCACCCTTGTCGTCCTGGTATATCAGCGAGTCGTAGACGTTGCGCTGCAGGATCTGGGTGGCGATCTGGCTCGGCGCGGCCGGGTCCAGGCAGGTGGGCTCGACGTCGGTGGCGAACACGACGCTGCCGCCCCGCACTGGCGCGCCGGTGGCGGCGGTGTTGCCGGGAGTACCGGTGGCGTTGCAGGCGGCGACGAGCGTCACCGACGCGGCCGCTAAGACAAGCCTGCGGAACATGGCAACTCCCCAATTTTCAGACGTGCTTACTAGGAAAACACGGTGAGCGTATACACGCGTCGACGCAGCAACAAGAGACGTCGGCTGTGACCTAGTCGGCAGGGGTCAAGGACCTGGCCGGCCGGGGCCGGCCCGCCTCAGGAGGTGACGGCCAGGGCCCGCCTCAGGAAGTGGCGGCCAGCTTGGCCAGCCGCGCCTCGCGGGCACGGTCCAGATGCGCCACGGTCGCCCGGCGGGCCTCGTCCGCGTCGCCGGCCTTGATGGCGGCGACGATCCGCTCGTGCTCGGCGGCGGCGACCTCCTGGTCGGCCAGGGTCGGCTCGTCGGCGTCGTAAACGGCCAGCAGCGAGTCCAGCCGCTCCAGCAGATCGATGATCGTGGCGTTGCCCGCCGCCGCGCGCAGCGCCTTGTGCCACGCCGCGTGCAGCTCGCCCAGCCGAACGGGGTCGATGACGGCCCGCGCCTCGCGGCCCAGGTGCGACAGCCGAGCCAGGTCGTACGCCGAACGGCGGGCCGCGGCCCGGGCCGCGCACGTGGACTCCAGCGCGATGCGCGCCTCGTAGATCTCCAGCAGCTCCTCCGGGCTGCGCATGCGCACCCGGTATCCGCGGCGCTCGCGCTCCAGCAGGCCGTCGCGCTCCAGCAGCGCCAGCGCCTCGCGCACCGGCGTGCGTGACACCCCGAGCCGCTCGGCGAGCAGGGTCTCCAGCAGCACCGTGCCCGGGGCCAGCTGCCCGCTGACGATCTCGGCCCGCAGCCGGTCGTACTGGGTCGAGGCGGAGTCGCGGTTGCCTGCGGACATCGAAGCCTCCATACCTGGCCGAGCGGGACGGGGCACAACTGTAGTGCACCCGTCCGCGCCGGTCGCCCGGCCCGCCGCGGCCATCACCGGACACCGTGCCACCCGCCCCGTCCCGCGGGATCGGCAGGCCCGGACCAGACGGCCATCGGCTTCAGCCTGCGGGGAAGGTCGTCCGCTGCGATGGCCGGCTGGGTGTTTAGCACGGCCGGTCGATGTCCCAGCGGTCCTTGAGGATGAGGTATGAATCCGTCTGGTACTGGCAGGGCACAGGCTCGGCGGAGCTGCTCCCGGGCGTGACCCGGGCCCTGGACCTGTGGCCCGAGCACGAGTTTCCTGGTCGTCGGGCACGGTGTCGGCCAGGAACTCGCCGAGTGTGTTGATATCAGCTCCGCGCGGTTGCCGAACGCGCCCGGCTCGATGCGGACCCGGTTGCCGTACAGCTCGATGCGCATGTCCGGTGGCAGATTCGTCCGGTAGTGCTGGTACGTGACGGATGTGACCAGCAGCGGCAGCCGCGTTGAACAACGAGGGGCGCAACGATGGCTGCGGTACTGGCTGTCGGCCCGGACCCGCCTACGTGCCCTGCCGCCGGTCTGGTCGCTCGGCCGCAGCATCGGTTCGGGTACGCGGACATTGTTGTGAATGTTTGGTGCCGGCTCGGCTCGTCACGCTGCGTTGCGGCTGATTTCGGCGCGCGGCGAGCGTGCTGTCACGCCCGGGTGACCGGGCCAGCCTCGGGCGCCGCGTACGCCAGGTGGCGCAGGACGCCGCCAGTCCAGGGTGGGTAGCCTGCGGCGAGGACCGAAGCGACATCCGCGCCGGCCGGGTCGACCGTGAGGCCAGCGTCGAGCGCGCGGCGGGCGGCGGCGGCCATGGCATCCGGGTCGGGGCCGGCGTCCAGCAACGCCTGGACGAACGAGGCCGTGCCGCCGCTGACCACCAGCGGGATGCCGCCCTTGGCGCGGACCTCGAAGGCCGTGGCCTCGACGTCGTCGCCGGTGATCTCGACCACCGGGGCGTCCGGGGCGAAGAACACGGCGGCCAGGGGGTTGGCGGCGATCTGTGGGAACTCGCGAACGGCTGCCGCCGTTCTGGCGGTGGGTGGCGTCGGCGGCAAGGTTCCGGCGACCGTACGCATGGCGAAGAAGAGGTGGCTCAGCGCGGGAACTTCGGGCGCGCTCAGCAGCGTACGGAAGAGGGCCGTCTCGATCTCGAAAGCGTCGTCCATGGGCGCCGACGCGCTGCGGATCGCCACCTCCCGAACCGCGGCCAGCGCCCGGACCGGTGAGCCCGCGGACCGGCGGCGCACTTCCTCGGCGAGACCGGGTGGCTCTTCGGTGCCGCCAGGGATTCTGTAGCCGGGCCTTTCCCAGCGCTGGACGAACGGTCCGTCCGGCTGGGCGAGCACCCAGGCGCGGGCGGCGGCGACCACGTCCGTGGCGAGTTCGTCCACCAGGCCGGCAGCCAGCGCGGCCCGGGGGTGGAACGCGGTGCCGGGGCCGATGATGTCGAGCACGGTCGCGGCAATGCCGGTCATGCGAGTCACCCGCACCACGCCACCGCCGCCGGGCATGATGCCCATCCCGGTTTCGGCAAGCGACCAGATCACGGAGTCGTCGTCGGGGCCGACGCGGTAGTGGCAGGCCAGCGCGATTTCGAAGCCGCCGCCCAGGGCCGAGCCGTTCAGTGCGGCGGCGACCGGGCGGCCCAGTGTCTCCAGTTGGCGGGCCTGGTCGCGCAGTGGCACCAGCAGGTCGTAGGTGGCGGCGGCCTCTTCCGGGGTGATCTCGCTCGGCTCGAACTCCGGACCCGCCACGAAGGAGCGTTTCGCTGATGTGAGCACTACGCCGCGCAGTTGGTCGAGCCGGGTGGTCAGGTCGTCGAGGCAGGCGTTGAGACCGTCGTAATGGCGCTGATTGAGCATGTTGGCGGTGCGGCCAGGGTCGTCGAGGGTCACCGTGACGACGCCGTCGGCGTCCCAGGCCCAGCGAACCGAGCCGGACTGTTGGAGATCCGTCATACCGTCAGCCTAGGGAACGGTATGGCGGATGTCCAACGGTAGGTTGGGGGCGTGACGGGCGACGACGACTCGGTGCCGGACATGTCCGGTGTGACGGTGGTCAACGTGTTGCGCGCGGTGGCTGACCCGATCCGCCTGAGGATCGTGCAGACGCTCGCCGACGGTGAACAGCACGCGAAGTGCGGGACGCATTGGGACTTCGGCGTACACAAGTCGACCATGACCCATCACTTCCGAATCCTTCGGCTGGCGGGCTTGACCCGTACGACGGTGACCGGCCGGACCCACACCATCGCGCTGCGCCGAGATGAATTGAATGTCCGCTTCCCTGGTCTGATCGACGCACTGATCGAGGACAACGACAGGTAAAGCCCCTGTTCGCCGGCAGCGGCTCGGGCGCGGCGGCGAGATCGGCGGCGTCGACGTGGCTCAACCGGGGGGTACTGGCAACGCAGGTCGCCGAGTGGGCTGGTCACTCGGTTGAGGTGCGTCCGAGCCGGGAGTGGCGGCGCACGGTGTTGTAGCGGTGCAGCCAGCGAAACGCGGTGAGCCGGGCCTCGCGCTCGTCGGTGAACGCGCGGCGGCCCTGCAGGGTTTCGGGCCCGACCCACGTCCTGTAGATCGTTGCGGTCACCGCCTCCGGCGGCGAGTTCCTTTACTAGGCCACTCGGGCCGAAGCCGAGGCGGCGCGACAGAGCTGGCCCGACAGCCACGGCGGCCCAGCTACCAGGTCGACCTCCTGGTCTTCACCATCAGGTCGCCGACGTGACGAGCCCGCAGCATGAACGGCAACCGGGGTGGCGCGTCGCAGCGCGCCGCCCCGGCCCCCTGCCGGCCGCCAACAACGTGGCGGATGCCATCAACGAAGACGACGTCGACGAGTTCCGAGACGAGGGCGAGTCAACGTGCCCTCCGCGCGGCCGTGGCCGAACGCGGCGAACAGCGGTACAGGTCGCTGCGTCGGCCGTCACGGCGATGGACGGTGACGACGAACGGCAGGCACCGTGATAGCACTGTCGCGCCCGCTCATCAAGCAGGTGAGTGCGTCATTGCCGGCACGACGAGGCCATGGCGCGAACCCTGGCAACGAGGGCGACCACCAGCGCACGAAGCCGGTTCGGAACCACCAACCTGCAACCGCCTCGGCAGCTCAATTGCCAGGTCAGCCCGTACATCCGCCCAGCTCAACCCAGGCAACGTCACGATCGAGCCGTGCAGGTTTGTCTCTAGCCGGGGGCACGTCACAGAACTGCAAAGCGCAACGCGACTGGCAGGTCACTGATCGTGGAAGCCGGTTTCGCGTTCGAGTAGACGAAGACCTCCGCCTACCTCGGTGCCTCACGCTCGAAGCCCTGCACCGCGACGATGGCGGTGGGTGACACGATGGAGCAATGCTCTGGCCGGTGCTGCTCAACACTCCCCGGGAGCCATGGTGGTCACTGGGCGAGCGGGTCACGACCCGGCTGAGATGGCTTGACGACCCGGAGCTGCCCGACGATCTGGTATTGCGCCAGGTCGTCGCGCGGGCCAGCACGTTGTTCGACTTCGACGGCCAGCCTTGGGCGCAGCTCATCGAGGCCGGCGACCTGCGCGCGGTCCGGGAAGCCGATCACCTGGGCGGCGACGTCGCGCTTGACGGATGCCTGGGCTTCGACGCGTACCTGCGGCTCATCGGCGAGTTGCCCGTCACGGTGGGTATCGTGCGGCGGGTCCAGGTTGTGCTCGACCGGTATGACCGGGGTATTGACGGGTGGATCCGCCGCCCCGATGACGTCCGTCTGACGGACGTGCCCGATACCCGCCCCGAACGCCTGCGCGGCGACCCCTCCGTCGTCGAGCCGCTGCCCGATGGGCGACCTGAACTCGGCACCATGCAATTCCTCAGCCCCGAGCAGTACTTCCAAACGAGCCGCGACCAGCTGCCTGCACAGCAGTGGCAGGCACGCGGCTTCCTCGTCGACCTCGACGTCCCCTGACCCGTCTTCAGTGCCGACCCGAGTGCCGCCGCAGGTGAAGTGACGGACCTCGTACACCGGAAATCCGTCTGCTCCGTTGATCCGCAGGACAGTCGCGAGATCGTCCGCACTGTCGCCGGCATACCAGCCGTCCTGTTCGTGCGCGCAGTAGGTCGCCGTTCGTCACGGTCGGCGACCGGTCCGGTGGAGCCGAGGATGTCCGCAACCGCCGATGTGCGCGTTGCATGGGCCATCGCCATTGTCGAGACATTCGGGAATCGGCAGCGGCGGTCCACAAGTGCAGCGGTTGCTTGTTCCCGCCTTTCGGAGCATTCGGCGGAAATGCCGCCCAGCCGCTGGCGGCATTGTCGAAAGACGGTCGCGATGCACCGGTAGTCGTATATTGCCGCCAGTCATTCGATGCGTTGCCGGACCGGCGGGCTGGCGTAGCTGTGGCGTGGATGCGCGACGACCGGGCCGCCCGTCGCCGTCCACCTGGCGGGGTGCGGGATCGCAGTCGTTTGCCGCGGTGCTGCTCGCGGGACGTTGTGCCTGTTCAGGCGGCGTGACCGGCGGAGGCGGCGAGGGCGGCACCGGCCCCTGCACCGAG
>NZ_JBEPDB010000151.1:0-9571 GCF_040300025.1 Dactylosporangium sp. NPDC000555
GGAGGGCCTCGCCTGGGGCGCCGCCGCGGTGAGCCTGCCCGGCAGCCGCATGCCCGGCCCGTCCGACCTGATCCGCCACAACGTCACCATCCGCCCACGGCCGGACGAGCTCCGCCCATTGCCGCGTTCCGGTCAGCCCTCCTGAAGGAGACACCCCCGTGACGTCCTACACACCTGAGGTCACCGGCTCGGGCTTGCGAGCCTCCGTGCAACGCGTCGGCGGCTACCTCGCGTCGATGGTCATGCCGAACATCGGCGCGTTCATCGCCTGGGGTCTCATCACCGCGCTGTTCATCCCGACCGGCTGGCTGCCCAACGCGCACATCGCGGAGCTGGTCGGCCCGATGATCAAGATCCTGCTGCCGCTGCTCATCGGCTACACCGGTGGCCGCCTGGTGCACGGCCAGCGCGGCGCGGTGGTCGGCGCGGTCGCCACGATGGGCATCGTGATCGGCGCCGACGTGCCGATGTTCCTCGGCGCGATGCTCATCGGCCCGCTGACCGCGTACCTGCTCAAGCTGTGGGACGGCCGCATCGAGAACCGCGTCCGCCCCGGCTTCGAGATGCTCGTGGACAACTTCAGCGCCGGCATCATCGGCGGCGCGATGGCCGTCGGCGGCCTCTACGGCATCGGCCCCGTCGTGCAGTGGCTCACCAGGCAGGCCGGCCACGGCGTGGACTGGCTCGTCGGGCACGACGCGCTGCCGCTCACCTCGCTCGTGGTCGAGCCGGCCAAGGTGCTCTTCCTCAACAACGCGATCAACCACGGCGTGCTCGGGCCGCTGGGCGTCGCCGAGGCGGCCGAGAAGGGCAAGTCGGTCCTGTTCATGATCGAGTCGAACCCGGGCCCGGGCCTCGGCCTGCTGCTCGCGTTCTTCCTGTTCGGCCCCCGCTCGCTGCGCCCCAGCGCCCCGGCCGCGATCATCGTGCAGTTCCTCGGCGGCATCCACGAGATCTACTTCCCGTACGTGCTCATGAAGCCGAAGCTGATCCTCGCCATGATCTGCGGCGGCGCCGCCGGCGTCGGCACGTTCATGATCACCGGCGCCGGCCTCGTCGCCACCCCGTCGCCGGGCAGCATCTTCGCCTACATGGCGGTCACCCCGAAGGGCGGCCACTTCGGTGTGCTCCTCGGCATCGTCATCGCCGCCGCGGTCACCTTCGCCGTCGCGTCGGTCCTGCTCGGGTTCGGCCGCGGGGAGCCCGCCGAGGAGGCGACCGGACCGGACGAGGAGACGATCGTGAACCCCGACGAGACCCACGACGCGGCGGTCAAGCTCAGCCGCCAGGAGGCGTGAGACATGCCCAGCATCAGCGGTACCGACATCAAGAAGATCGTCGTTGCCTGCGACGCCGGCATGGGCAGCAGCGTCATGCTGGCCGGCCAGCTCAAGCGGCAACTGGCCAGGAACGCGGTGACCGTGCAGCACACGCCGGTCAACTCGATCCCGGCCGACGCCGACGTCGTGCTGTGCCACAAGGGCCTCGCCGCCCGGGCGCGGGTCAGCGCCCCCGACAAGGTCATCATCCCGTTCCAGGTGTTCATCGGCGACCCCGCGGTCACCAAGGTCGTCGACGCCGTGCAGCGCGGCGGTGAGCTCAGTGGGTGACCTGCTCGCCCGCGACGCGATCCGGCTCGACGAGCGGGCCGGATCGCGCGACGAGGCGATCCGCCGCTGCGGCGCCGTGCTCGTCGAGGTCGGCGCGGTCGGCCCGGCGTACGTCGAGGCGATGCTCGACCGCGAGCGCGGCGTCTCCACCTACATCGGCGAGGGCGTGGCCATCCCGCACGGCACGCTGCACAGCAAGGAGACCGTGCTGCGCGACGCGCTCGCCGTGCTGCGCTTCCCCGACGGCGTCGACTGGGACGGGCAGGACGTGCGGGTCTGCGTGGCGATCGCCGCCGCCGGCGACGGGCACCTGGACATCCTGGCCCAGCTCGCCGAGATCCTGATGGACCCCGACCAGGCCGCCCGGCTGCGCGACGCGACCGAGCCGGCGCACGTGCTCGACCTGCTAGTGATGGAGCGATCGTGAGAGTAGTGCGGTTCCACGCCCCCGGCGACGTGCGCATCGAGGAGGCGCCCGAGCCCGTGCCGGGCCCCGCTGACGTGAAGATCCGGGTGCGGGCGTGCTCGACGTGCGGTACCGACGTGAAGATCTTGAATTTCGGACACCACCACATCGTCCCGCCGCGGGTGATGGGGCACGAGATCGCCGGCGAGGTCGTCGAGGTCGGCGGCGACGTGACCGGATGGGCGCCCGGCGACCGGGTCCAGGTGATCGCCGCGATCCCGTGCGGCCGGTGCGCCGAGTGCCGCCGCGGCCGGATGACCGTGTGCCCCAACCAGGTGTCGATGGGGTACCACTTCGACGGCGGCTTCGCCGAGTACATGGTCGTACCGCACAACGTGCTCGACGTCGACGGCCTCAACCGCATCCCCGACGGCCTGAGCTTCGCCGAGGCCTCCGTCGCCGAGCCGCTCGCGTGCGTGCTCAACGGGCAGAGCCTCGCCGCGGTGGGCGAGGGCGACGACGTGGTCGTGATGGGCTCCGGCCCGATCGGCTGCCTGCACGTACGCCTGGCCCGGGCCCGCGGCGCCGCCCGCGTGTTCCTGGTCGACCTCAACCGCGAGCGCCTCGACCTGGCCGCCGGTCTCGTGCGGCCGGACGCGGCCATCCGCGCCGCGGAGACCGACGTGGTCGACGCCATCCTCGAGTTCACCGGCGGCCGCGGCGCCGACGTCGTCATCACCGCCGCCGCGGCGGGAGCCGCCCAGGAGCAGGCGGTGCGGATGGCCGCCCGGCAGGGCCGGATCAGCTTCTTCGGCGGCCTGCCCAAGGACAAGCCGGTCATCGCACTGGACGCCAACCTGGTGCACTACCGGGAGCTGAGCATCGTCGGGGCCAACGGCTCCAGCCCGCGGCACAACAAGGACGCGCTGCGGCTCATCGCCGGCGGCGCCGTGCCCGTCGCCGACCTCATCACCCACCGGCTGCCGCTGGACCGCGCGCTCGACGCCTTTGGCATCGTCGCCCGCGGCGAGGCGATCAAGGTCACCGTCGAACCCTAGGAGGTCAGTCGTGCCCGAAAGGACCGTCGTCGTCGGCTCGGCCAGCGGCCTGCACGCCCGCCCCGCCGCCCTGTTCGTCGCCGCCGCGGCGAAGCAGACCGTGCCGGTGACGATCCGCACGGAAACCTCGAAGAAGCCGGTGCCGGCCCGTAGCATGCTTGGAGTGCTCTCCCTCGGCGCCAAGTGGGGCACGCCGGTGACCCTCGAGGCCTCCGGCGACGGGGCCGCCGCGGCGCTCGACGAGCTCGCCGAGCTGCTCGCCCGCGACCTGGACGCCCCCGATGCGTGAGCTGCGCGGAATCGGGGTGAGCCCGGGCCGCGCCGCAGGCCCGGTGCTGCACCTCGCGCCGCCGCCGTCGCTGCCGTCGCCGCCCGCGCAGGTCGATGCCGAGGCGGAGAAGGATTCGGTACGCCGGGCAGTCGCCCTCGTCGCCGCGGAGCTGACCCGCCGCGCCGACGCCGCCGTGGAGGACACGGCCGCCGAGGTGCTCCGCGCGCAGGTGCTCATGGCCACCGACGAGACCCTCACCGACGCCGCCGACGCGGCGATCGAGGCGGGCTCGGCGGCGCCGCACGCCCTCGCCGCGGTCCTGGCCGAGCACCGGGCCGCGTTCGAGGCGGCCGGTGGATACCTCGCCGAGCGCGTCGGCGACCTCGACGACCTGCGCGACCGCCTGGTCGCGGCCTGCCTGGGCGTGCCGATGCCGGGCGTGCCGTCGCCCGGCCACCCGTTCATCCTCGTCGCGCGGGACCTGGCGCCCGCGGACACGGCCGGCCTGGACCCGTCGGTGGTGCTGGGCCTGGTCACCGCCGAGGGCGGGCCGACGAGCCACACCGCGATCCTGGCCCGGACGCTGGGCATCCCGGCGGTCGTGCGCTGCACCGGAATCTCGCAGCTCGCCGATGCGGTGGTCGTGGCGCTCGACGGCGGGACCGGTGCGGTGTCGGTCGGCGTGCCGGACGGCGAGGCGGCATCGGTCAACGCGGCCGCCGCGCGGCTGCGGACGACACGGGCGGCGTCGCGGGGGCCGGGCCGTACGGCCGACGGCCACCCCGTCGCGCTGCTGGCCAACATCGGCGGCGCCCGTGACCTGACCGGCGACGTCGAGGGCGTCGGGCTGTTCCGCACCGAGCTGCTGTATCTCGACCGGACCCACCCGCCCGGCGAGCGGGAACAGGTCGAGGCGTACGCCGCGGTCTTCTCGGCCCTGCCCGGCCGCAAGGTCGTCGTGCGCACGCTCGACGCCGGCGCCGACAAGCCGCTGCCGTTCCTGCGGCTGGCCGGCGAGCCCAACCCGGCGCTGGGCGTGCGCGGCCTGCGGGTGGCCCGGCGCGCGCCGGAGGTGCTGAGCACGCAGCTGTCCGCGATCGCCACGGCGGCCGCCGCCACCGACGCTGACGTGTGGGTGATGGCGCCGATGGTCGCCACGCCCGCCGAGGCCGCCGAGTTCGCCGCCGCCTGCCGCGCGCACGGCCTGCCCACGGCCGGCGTGATGATCGAGGTCCCGGCGGCCGCCCTGCGCGCCCCGGCGATCCTGCGCGACGTGGACTTCCTGAGCATCGGGACCAACGACCTCAGCCAGTACACCTTCGCCGCCGACCGCATGTGCGGCGACCTCGCGGAGCTGCTCGACCCGTGGCAGCCGGCCCTCATCGCGCTCATCGCCGCGTGCGCTGCGGCCGGCACCGAGGCCGGCAAGCCGGTCGGCGTGTGCGGCGAGGCGGCGGCCGACCCGGACTTCGCCCTGGTCCTGACCGGCCTGGGCGTGTCGAGCCTGTCGATGGCGCCGCGCAGCATCCCGGCGGTGCGGGAGGCCCTGGCGGCGCACACCGTGGCGGAGTGCCGCCAGATCGCGAAGGCCGCGCTGGCCGCCGACACCCCGCGGGCCGCCCGCGGCGCCGCCGGGCGCGGCGCCGCCGGCTGATCACCGCGCGGGGCGGTCCTTCTTGGGGAGCTTGGAGACGACCCAGCGGTAGGACTCGTCGACGGCCTCGAGGATCTCGTCGTCGGGGATCGCACCGCCGAGGCGCAGGGTGTTCCAGCCGGACCGGCCGATGTACGCCATGGCCGTAGCGTCCTCGGGGTAGCGGTGCAGCCACTCGTCGGCGGCCTCGCGGCTGGGCGCGCACTTCACGCCGACCGTGCCGGCCCCCATGAAGGCGAAGATCCTCGGGCCGACCTTCGCCACGACGTTGCCCTCCCACGGCTCGTCCGGCCAGGCGCCGGGCTTGCCGAGGCAGTGCGCGATGAGCTCATCCCGGGTCATGGTCGCCGACGGTACCGCAGAACGGCCGCCCTGGGCTCGGTGAGCGCGCGGGGAGCATGGGAGCGCTCTCGGGGCCGGCCCGTGGCATCAGCCGGCCCCGACGGGTTAGTTCCGCCGGTTTCGGGTTAGTCCAAACGTCATCCGACCGGAAGGGGGTCGTCATGGTCCGACCCATCTCAGATCTCGCGGGCCACCCGGATATTGTCGAGCTGCGTGCACGGTACGACCAGCTGGCGGAGACGCCCGCCGCGCGCATCACCGACGGCGTCCTGGCGCTCACCGGGCTCTACCTGGCGATCAGCCCGTGGGTGGTGGGCTTTACGCCCTTCGCGTTCAACCTGACCGTCAACAACCTGATCTGCGGCATCGCGGTGGCCCTCCTGGCCAGCGGCTTCGCCGTCGCCTACGGCCGCACGCACAGCCTGGCGTGGCTGCCGGTGGTGGTGGGCGTCTGGACGATCATCACGCCGTGGGTCATCCTGCGTGGGTTCGCCACGGGCGGCATCATCGCCAACAACATCGTGGTCGGTGCGATCATGATCGTTCTCGGCCTCGTGGCGATGCGACCCGCCATGGTGGCCCGCGGGCGGCAGGGCGGCCGGTACACCGGTCGCGGCGGCGCAGGGGCCGGCGAGCCGACCCCCGGCACGCCACGGTGACCCTTCCGGCTGGGCCCGCGCCGCGGGCTCAGCCGGGCTCGCCGTCGATGCGCCGGCGCGGCGGGAGCCGGGAAGCCCGCCCGTCCGTTGCGCGCGCCGCGTCCCGTCATGGCAACGTATGCGGTATGTCCGTCCATCCCCGCGCAGGGCAGCCCGCGCAGCGCTCCGACCTCGTCGACGTGCCGCGGCTCATCACCAGTTACTACGCCGTGCATCCCGACCCGGCCGACCCCGCCCAGCAGGTCGCCTTCGGCACCTCCGGTCACCGCGGTTCGAGCCTGCGCGGCTCGTTCAACGAGGACCACATCGTCGCGACCAGCCAGGCGATCTGCGACTACCGGGCGAGTCAGGGGTACACCGGCCCGCTCTTCCTCGGCCGGGACACCCATGCCCTGTCGGAGCCGGCGACGGTCAGCGCACTGGAGGTGTTCGCCGCCAACGACGTCACCGTGCTCATCGACAGCCGCGACGGGTACACACCCACGCCGGCGGTGTCGCACGCGATCCTCGCCAACCGCCACCGCGGCGCCGACGGCGTCGTCGTCACCCCGTCGCACAACCCGCCGGAGGACGGCGGTTTCAAGTACAACCCGCCCAACGGCGGTCCGGCCGACACCGACGTGACGAAGTGGATCCAGGACCGGGCCAACGAGCTGCTGCGGGCGGGCCTGAAGGAGGTGCGCCGAGTTTCCTACGCGCGCGCCCTGGACGCGCCGGGCACGCAGCGCTTCGACTTCCTCGCCGGCTACGCCGACGACCTCGGCTCGGTCATCGACATGGCCGCCGTCGGCGCGGCCGGGATTCGCATCGGCGCCGACCCGCTGGGCGGGGCGAGTGTGTCGTACTGGGCGTACATCGCCGATCGGTACAAGCTGGACCTGTCCGTGGTCAACCCGGTCGTCGACCCCACGTTCGGGTTCATGACGCTCGACTGGGACGGCAAGATCCGCATGGACTGCTCGTCGCCGAACGCGATGGCCTCGCTCATCGGCCGGCGCGGCGACTATCAGGTGGCCACCGGCAACGACGCGGACGCGGACCGGCACGGGATCGTGACCCCCGACGCGGGGCTGATGAACCCCAACCACTTCCTCGCCGTCGCCATCGACTACCTCTACCGCAACCGCGACGGCTGGCCGGCCGCCGCCGCGATCGGCAAGACCCTGGTGTCGTCCTCGATGATCGACCGGGTCGCGTCCGATCTCGGCCGGACCCTGGTCGAGGTCCCGGTCGGGTTCAAGTGGTTCGTGCCGGGCCTGCTCGACGGTTCGGTCGCCTTCGGCGGCGAGGAGAGCGCCGGCGCGTCGTTCCTGCGCCGCGACGGTTCGGTGTGGACCACCGACAAGGACGGCATCCTGCTGTGCCTGCTCGCCTCGGAGATCCTCGCCCGTACCGGGCGCACCCCGAGCGAGCACTACCGCGATCTGGTCGCCCGGCACGGCGAGCCGGCCTACGCCCGCGTCGACGTCGCCTCCACCCGCGAGGAGAAGGCGGTCCTCGGCCGGCTCTCGCCCGAGCAGGTGGGCGCGACCAGCCTCGCCGGCGAGCCGATCACGGCGAAACTGACCGCGGCCCCGGGCAACGGGGCCGCGATCGGCGGACTCAAGGTCGTCACGGAGTCGGGCTGGTTCGCCGCCCGGCCCTCGGGCACCGAGGACGTGTACAAGGTCTACGCGGAGTCGTTCCGGGGCCCGGAGCACCTGGCGCGCATCCAGGACGAGGCCCGCGGAGTCGTGTCGGCCGCGCTGCGCGGCTGACGGGCGGGACGCTCAGGCCACCGCCCGATCCTGGGTGGTGGCCTGACGGGCGCCGGAGGCGTGGGTGTTGGGGCGCTTGAACGCCCGCTGCAGCTGCACGACGATCGACCAGGTCACCTCGGCGACCGGCCGGGCGCCGTTGACCTGGATCAGCAGCTCGCGCTGGGCGTAGTAGTCCAGCAGCGGCCGGGTCTTCTCCTCATACACCTTGATCCGGCGCCGCACCACGTCCTCGGTGTCGTCGGCGCCGCGGGCCCGGGCCAGCAGGCGGCGGATGAGCTCGTCCTCGGGCACATCGAGGTGCACCGCGATCTGTACGCCGACGCCCAGGTGACCGGCGATGCGATACGCGGTCTCGGCCTGCTCCACCGTGCGCGGGAACCCGTCGAGCACGTAGCCACCGGTGTCGTTGGCGGCCACGACCGGTTTGCGCAGCATGTCCATGATGATCGAGTCGGGGACCAGCTCGCCCTTGTTGACGATGTCCTCAACGGTCCGCCCGATCGTGGTGCTCTGGGCGATGTGCCGGCGCAATAGGTCGCCGCTGGCGATGTGCGTGATCCCGAACTGTTTGGCGATCGAGTCAGCCTGGGTGCCTTTACCGGCGCCCGGCGCCCCCACCATCAGAATCCGCTTCGACCGCGGTGCCGCCGACTGCATCGTCATTTGCACACCCTTTCGCATGCCTACTCATCGGCCGGCCGCCGATGGTCCAGCATCGCATCCCGATCCGGTGTGGGCGCTGTGGGACACGTGTGAATTTGTCCATTCCCGGCTGTGAACCTGGAAAGTCCACCAGCCGGGAATGCCCGCGCGTCTGGCGGTGTTGAGCTTCTACCGGGTGCCGAGCAGGTCGACGACGAAGACCAGCGTCTCGCCCGGCTTGATGACGCCGCCGGCGCCACGGTCGCCGTAGCCCAGGTGCGGCGGGATGACCAGCTTGCGCCGCCCGCCGACGCGCATTCCGGCCACGCCCCGGTCCCAGCCGGCGATGACCTGACCCCGGCCGAGGCCGAAGTCGAACGAGCCGCCCCGGTTCCACGAGGCGTCGAACTCGCGGCCGGTCGACAGTGCAACTCCCACATAGTGGACGCTCACCTGCTGACCGGGCGCGGCCTCCGGGCCGTCGCCCACGGTGATGTCCTCGATCACGAGGTCGGCCGGGGGCGGGCCGTCGGGCAGGGTCACTTCGGGCTTGCTCAGCGCCATGCGCTTGACTCCTTCGTTACGAAACGTCGCCTCCATCCTGCCCCATGACGTCGTACCGCCGGCGCACGCATCCCGTCCGGGCAGCGTTCCGGCCGGCGACGGCCGCTTCTGGCGCGACGTGCGCCACCGGCTTCGCGTTCGCCGTCGTGCTCGCGCGCCGCCGGCGCACTCTCGCCGACCCGCTGCTGGACCCTGTGCCTGCTCGGTGACCGCGCGTTCGCCACGGCCCACGGCGGCATGTTCACCGGCACGCTCGATCGCCGCCGCGTTTCGTGATCCAGAAATCTCGGCACGGGGCCGATGGTCGCCCTGGCCGCACTGGGATCGCGCTCGGCCTTGTCCCGCCGGATCGCGCTGGAGCCGCCGCGCGTGCAACGAGGTCGGCGGCGAGTTCGGGTACACCCTCGGCACGGTCGCCTGCCGCGCCGTGGTCGACCTCGCCGCCCGCTGCGGCGCGGCGTGGTCGCGCTGGCCGCGCAGCCGGCCGGTGTGGGGCGGGAGACGCCTGCCGCCCGGGACACGGTGACCTCGCCGCCCCGCTTCTGGCCGTGCTGGCCCTGCGAATGCTGCGCCGCCCGCCCCGCCGCGCCGTCCGCGCAGCCGGC
>NZ_JBEPDB010000152.1:0-9457 GCF_040300025.1 Dactylosporangium sp. NPDC000555
GACCGTGACGTGAACGCGGCCCGCAACATCCTCGCGGAGGGGCTCTCCGTGATTGCCTGTGGAGGCGGTGTAAGACCTCAACGAGAGTCCTCTCGCACGGGGCGGTCGTCGGTGAAGCAGGAACCCCCTGGGGCGACCCAGGGAATCCCCGTCCCTTGAGGACGGGGAGGATAGCCAAGCTACAGATCGGCGGCATCCTCGGGAACGCTCTGGAGATCATGCGGCGGACGGGGAAGCATGTCGCTATGCCTCGGTCTGACCGGCTGGTGCCCGGTCCGGTGTCACCTGGACTGCCGGATCCGTTGCCGCGCGGACTGTCCGAGTTGCTCGGCGCGAGTGGCGAGACGCTGGGTGTGGCGCTGGTCGTGCCGATGCAGGGGCCGGCCGGGATTTTCGGGCCGAGCTGTGAGCTGTGCGCCGAGTTGGCCGTCGAGGAGGTCAACCGGGCTGGGGGTGTGCTGGGGCGCGAGCTTCGTCTGGTGCCGGTCGACGGTGGTGCCGCGCCGCAGCGGGTGGCCGCCGAGGTGGAGGCGCTGGTGTCGGCGGGGGTCGTGCATGGGGTCACCGGGTGGCACATCTCCTCGGTACGCCAGGCGGTGGCGCCGCGTATCGCGGACCGGGTGCCGTACGTGTACACGGCGTTGTACGAGGGCGGTGAGCGCACCGACGGGGTGTTCCTGACCAGCGAGACTCCCGATGTCCAGTTGTACCCGGCGATGCGGACGCTGGCGCGGGAGCGCAGGCTTCGGCGCTGGTTCATCGTCGGCAACGACTACGTCTGGCCGCGGCGTACCGCCGAGGCGGCTCGGCGGTACGCCGCGCGGTGTGCGGCGCGCATCTGTGGCGAGTCGTACGTGCCGCTGGGTACGCGCGACTTCGCCGAGGTACTGCGACGCGTCGAACATGCTGACGCCGACGCGGTACTGATGCTGCTGGTCGGCAACGACGCGGTGCGGTTCAACCGGGCGTTCGCGCGGTACGGGTTGGACCGGACGTGCGTGCGATTGAGCACGCTGATGGACGAGAACATGCTGCTGGGCAGTGGTGCGGCTGCGACACACGGGTTGTACAGCACCGCGGGTTTCTTCGCGTCGCTGGTGACTGCGGAGAACCTGGATTTCCACGGGCAGTATGCGCGGCGGTTCGGGGTCGACGCCCCGCCGCTGGGCAGCTTGGGTGAGTCCTGCTACGAGGGGGTCCTGCTGCTGGCGGCCCTGATGGAACGCGCCCGGTCACTCGATGTGCGGGACATCGGGGCCAGCGCGGAGGCGGTGTGTTACGAGGGGCCGCGCGGGTTGCTGCGGATGCGTCGCCGGCACATGCGCCAGCGCATCTACCTCGCCGAGGCGCGGGGGCTCGAGTTCGACGTGGTCGCCCAGTTGTAGACGGTCGCCACCGGACTCTTGACAGCATGAGCGATCGACGTCCAAGATGCTTCCTGCGTGAAGTATCTCCGGGAGTTCGCCCCTCCGTAACGGCGGGTGCCCGTTAGCGTGTCTATTATGCCGACCTATTGGTCGGCTATTTTAGTTTGCCGTCCTTGAGCCGCGCGAAGCAGCGTGCAGAAACGGTGAGTTAAGGGTCATGAAACGTCGATGAAATCATTCTCGTTGACGCTGACCATGCCCATCCGGCGGCGTTCGGCACCTAAGAGCGAAGGACGGAGCCGACCCTCCGAACCCTTCGCGACTGCCGCCAGAACGACCGACTAGCACCGCGCCGACCAGCCATAACCGCATACCGGTACCCGGACATGTACGGCCGCTTTGGTCACGAGCCACGGCCGCCGAATGTCCACCTACGGCTATGTCCTCCGCTTTCCGGGAACGCGGCTCCGCAACGTTGCGGGCACCATCACCGAATGCTGATATTCGTGCTCCCGTGGGGGAGCAAGGAGGTTACATGTCCAGGTTTCGCGGACGCCGCGTAGCGGCGTGTGCAGCGATTCTTGCCGCCGCGGTGACGCTCGCCGCATGTGGCAGCAAGACCGGCGAGAGCACGTCGAGCGGCGGCGCAGCCGCTGACACCTCGGGCGATACCGTCAAGGTGGGCCTGCTCAACTCGCTGTCCGGCACCATGGCCATCAGTGAGGTCACCGTACGTGACTCCCTCCGGCTGGCCGTCGAGGAGATCAACGCCGCCGGTGGCGTGCTGGGCAAGAAGATCCAGCCGATCAGCGAGGACGGCGCCTCGGATTGGCCCACCTTCGCCGAGAAGGCCGAGAAGCTCATCAAGCAGGACAAGGTCGCCGCCGTATTCGGCTGCTGGACCTCGGCCAGCCGCAAGGCGGTCAAGCCGGTCTTCGAGAAGAACAAGGCGCTGCTGTTCTATCCGGTGCAGTACGAGGGGCTCGAGCAGTCGCCGTACATCTTCTACACCGGCGCCACCACCAACCAGCAGATCGTGCCCGGCCTGGACTACCTGAAGTCGCAGGGCAAGACCTCGATCTACCTGGTCGGCAGCGACTACGTGTTTCCGCGCACCGCCAACAAGATCATTAAGGCGTACGCCGCGGCGAACGGGATGACCGTGCTCGGCGAGGATTACGCGCCGCTCGGCTCCACCGAGTTCGGCACGATCGTCAACAAGGTCAAGGCGTCCAAGGCGTCGGCGGTGTTCAACACCCTCAACGGCGACAGTAACGTGGCCTTCTTCAAGGAGTACAAGTCGGCCGGCCTGACCGCCGCGTCGATGCCGGTCGTGTCGGTGTCGATCGCCGAGGAAGAGGTCAAGAGCATCGGCACCCAGTACCTTGACGGCCAGCTCACCGCGTGGAACTACTACCAGACCACGGCGGGCGCGGCGAACGACAAGTTCGTCAAGGCGTACAAGGCGAAGTACGGGGCGGACAAGCCGACGTCCGACCCGATGGAGGCCGCGTACGTGTCGGTCTACCTGTGGAAGGCCATGGTCGAGAAGGCCGGCTCCTTCGACGTGGAGAAGGTCAAGGCCGCCTCCGACGGGATCGCCTTCGACGCCCCGGAAGGCAAGGTCACCGTCGACGGCGCCACCCAGCACATTCACAAGACGGCCCGGATCGGCAAGGTCGGGTCCGACGGGCTGATCACCGAGGTGTGGAACTCCGGGCAGCCGATCAAGCCGGACCCGTACCTCAAGAGCTACCCATGGGCGGCCGGCCTGTCCTGACAGACCGTCACCGGTTGGGCGTTGACAACGCAGCCGCGCCCGACCCGGAAGCCCCCCATCGCGGCACGGTGGCGCAGGACAACCCGATCCTGCGCCGCCTGCCCGTGGCAGCACGCCCCTCGTCCGCTCCCGAATGGACCTTTCCCATGGTCATCGTCAGTCAACTGTTCACCGGCGTCAGCATCGGCGCGGTGCTGCTGCTCATCGCGCTCGGCCTGGCCCTCACGTTCGGCCAGATGAACGTCATCAACATGGCCCACGGTGAGTTCATCATGGCCGGCGCATACACCGTGTACGTGCTCCAGCAGATCATCACCGACGCCGGCATCTCGCTGCTCGTGGCGCTGCCCCTCGCCTTCCTCATCGCGGGGGCGATGGGTGTCGTGCTGGAGATCCTGCTCATCCGCCGGCTCTACGCGCGCCCGCTGGACACATTGCTGGTCACCTGGGGCGTCTCGCTGATCCTGCAGCAGGCCGCCCGGGACATCTTCGGCGCCCCGAACGTGCAGACCCGCGCCCCGGACCTGCTCACCGACAACGTCAAGATCGCCGGTGACCTGGTGCTGGCGAACAACCGGCTGTTCATCCTCGCACTGGCGCTCGTTGCCGTGGTGGTGCTGGCGCTGGTGCAGCGCTTCACCCCGCTGGGCCGGCGGATCCGCGCGGTGGTGCAGAACCGCGACCTCGCCGCGGTCTCCGGCATCCCGACCGGCCGGGTCGACCGGCTCACCTTCTTCATCGGCTCCGGCCTCGCCGGCGTCGCCGGGGTGGCGCTCACCCTGCTCGGCCCGATCGGCCCGACCATGGGCACCAACATCATCATCGACGCGTTCCTCGTCGTGGTGGTCGGCGGCATCGCACAGCTCAAGGGGAGCGTGATCGTCGCCTTCGTGCTCGGCGTGCTGCAGTCGATGGTCGAGTATGCGACCACGGTGAGCGTGGCGAAGGTCGGGGTCTTCATCGCCATCGTGGCGTTCCTGCAGTGGCGGCCCCAGGGGCTGTTCACCCAACGTACCCGGAGCCTGACTTGACCGGCCTGAAGACCCGCCTGTTCGCACCGGGTACACCCGCGCGGGCGGGCGCCGGGTTCGCCGTCGGCGCGGTGCTGCTGTTCGCCGTCGCGCCCGTCGCATTGTCCGACTTCCGGCTCAGCCTGCTGGCCAAGTACCTGTGCCTGGCGATGGTCGCGATCGGCATCGGCCTGGCCTGGGGGCGCGGCGGGCTGCTCACCCTCGGCCAGGGCGTGTTCTTCGGGCTGGGTGGCTACGCGATGGCGATGCATCTCAAGCTCGCCGACGCGGGTCCGGGAAACATGCCGGACTTCATGGACCTGTACGGGCAACTGGACGAGCTGCCGTGGTGGTGGCGCCCGTTCGCCAGCCCGTACCTGGCCATCCCCGCCACCATGCTGTTGCCGATGGCGGTGGCGTTCCTGCTCGGCTCGCTGGTCTTCCGCCGCCGGGTGCGCGGCGCCTACTTCGCGATCCTGTCCCAGGCCCTGGCGGCCGCGATGGCGATCTTCCTCATCGGGCAGCAGGGCACCACCGGCGGTACAAACGGGCTCACCGACTTCCAGGGCTTCTTCGGCTACGCCCTGGACGACCCGGTCAACCAGCGGATGGTGTACTTCATCATCGCCGGCGTCCTGCTACTGCTGCTCGCGCTGGCCCGGCAGCTGATTCGCAGCCGCTACGGCGAACTGCTGGTCGCGGTGCGCGACGCTGAGGAGCGCGTCCGCTTCCTCGGCTACGACCCGGCCAACGTCAAGCTCGTCGCCTATGTCACGGCCGCGGGTATGGCGGGCCTGGCCGGGGCTCTGTTCGTGCCGGCGGTTGGCATCATCAACCCGGCGCTGATCGGCATCGTGCCGTCGATCGAGTTCGTCATCGGCGTCGCGGTCGGTGGCCGGGCGACGCTGCTCGGCCCGGCGCTCGGCGCGGTCGCCGTGACGTGGGCCAAGACCGCCCTGTCTGAGCAGTTCCCGGCGGCCTGGACGTACCTGCAGGGGCTGCTGTTCGTGCTGGCCGTCGCGTTTCTGCCGGGTGGGCTGGCGTCGCTGGTCAGGATGGTGCGCGGCCGGCGCCGTGCCCCCGCGGACCCTCCCGCCCGCGCCACCACCGGGGAGGCGACAGCATGAGCAGTGAAGCCCTCGCCGGACTGCGTATCCGTGACCTGCGGGTGGTCTTCGACGGCTTCGCCGCCGTCGACGGTGTCAGCCTCGACGTACGCCCCGGTGACATCCGCTTCCTCATCGGACCCAACGGCGCCGGCAAGACCACGTTGATCGACGCCGTCACCGGCCTGGTCAAGGCAACCGGGTCGGTGCGTTTCGGCGAGCAGGAACTGCTCGGCCGGCCGGTGCACCGCATCGCCCGGCTCGGTGTCGGGCGAACCTTCCAGACCGCGACGGTGTTCGAGGAGCTGACCGTGTTGCAGAACCTGGATATCGCCGCCGGTGCCGGCCGCGGCCCGCTCACCATGCTGCGCCGCCGCCGCGGCATACCGCCCGAGGTCGCCGAGGTGCTGGAGACGATCGGGCTCACCGCGCAGCGCGACCGCCTCGCCGGCACCCTCGCGCACGGGCAGAAACAGTGGCTGGAGATCGGCATGCTGCTGGTCCAGGACGTCCAGTTGCTGCTGCTCGACGAGCCGGTCGCCGGGATGAGCCAGGACGAGCGGGACGCCACCGGCGAACTGCTGGGCGTGGTCGCCCGGGACCGCACGGTCGTGGTGATCGAGCACGACATGGACTTCCTGCGCCGCTATGCCCGCACGGTCACGGTCATGCACGTCGGCAGGGTGCTCTCCGAGGGCACCGTGGCCCAGGTGCAGGCCGACCCGAAGGTGCAGGAGGTCTACCTGGGACACACCGCGGCCGACGACACGAGCCCCGCGACGGCAGGGCGGGAGGCGTGATGCTGCAGTTCGACAACGTCCACGTCGGCTACGGCCGCAGCATCGTTCTGCACGGGGTGTCCGCCGGCGTACCGGTCGATGGGGTGGCCGCGGTGCTGGGCCACAACGGTGCCGGTAAGAGCACCCTGCTGCGGGCCGCCATCGGGCTGCTCAAGCCCCGGCACGGGACGATACGCCTGGACGGGGAGGACATCACCGGTCTGGCCCCGCACCAGCGAGTCGCCCGCGGCATGGCGTATGTGCCGCAGGGACAGCAGTGCTTCCCGCACCTGACCACCGCCGAGAACCTCCAACTGGTCGCGGACGGCCGCCCCGGCGGCAAGGAGGCGATCGCCGAGGCGCTGGACCTGTTTCCCGCACTGGTAGGTCTGCTCGGGCGGCGGGCCGGTCTGCTGTCCGGCGGGCAGCGCCAGCAACTGGCCATCGCCCGAGCGTTGATCACCAAGCCGAGCGTGCTGCTGCTGGACGAACCGACCGAAGGCATCCAACCCACCGTCGTGGCGGAGATCGAACAGACGATCCTGGCCGTGGCCGGCCGCGGCGGCATGTCGGTCCTGCTCGTCGAGCAGCACGTTGGTTTCGCGCTCACAGCGGCGCAGCGGTACTACGTGCTGGAGGCCGGCCGGGTCACCTCATCCGGTCAGGGCGGCGACGACGCCCGGACCGCGGTCCGGCGGGCCCTTTCCGTATGACCCGGAGGACGTTGTGTTCTTGACCCCGCACGAGCAGGAGCGCCTGCTCATCCACGTCGCCGCCGACGTGGCCCGCCGCCGGCGCGAGCGTGGCCTGCGGCTCAACCACCCCGAGGCGATCGCCATCATCACCACGTTCCTGCTGGAAGGCGCCCGCGACGGCCGCACCGTGGTCGAGCTCATGGAGGCCGGGCGGCACGTGCTGAACCGTGACGACGTGCTCGACGGTGTCCCCGAGATGCTGAAGGAGGTGCAGGTGGAGGCGACGTTTCCGGACGGCACGAAGCTGGTGACGGTGCACCACCCGATCGGATGACTCCCGGTGAGATCCTCCCGGCCGACGGGCCGGTTGAGATCAACGCCGGGCGGCCGGTGACCACGCTGATGGTGACCAACACCGCCGATCGCCCCGTGCAGGTCGGCTCGCACTACCACTTCGCCGAGGCCAACCCGGGCCTGGACTTCGACCGTGTCGCGGCGTGGGGGCAGCGGCTCGCCGTCCCGGCGGGGACCGCGGTGCGCTTCGAACCCGGCGTGACCCGGCAGGTCGACCTGGTGCCGCTGGCCGGGGCGCGGATCGTGCCGGGCCTGCGAGGCGAATGCGGCGGTGCCCTGTGACCGCGTCCGGCCGGCGGAGCGCGTCCCACGGGCGTAACGGCAGACATGGCGCGGTGACGCGCGAACGGAAGGCAACACTGTGACGTTGTTGGACCGGCGGCGATACGCTGCCCTCTACGGCCCGACCACCGGCGACCGCATCCGGCTCGCCGACACCAACCTGCTCATCCAGGTCGAGGCCGACCATTGCGCCGGCGGCGACGAGGCCGTCTTCGGTGGCGGCAAGGTGATCCGCGAGTCGATGGGCCAGTCTCGGGCCACTCGCGCCGAAGGCACCCCCGACACCGTCATCACCGGCGCGGTGATCCTGGACCACTGGGGCATCGTCAAAGCCGACGTCGGCATCCGCGACGGCCGCATCGTGGCGATCGGCAAGGCCGGCAACCCCGACACCATGCACGGCATCCACCCCGATCTGGTGATCGGCCCGTCCACCGAGGTCGTGGCCGGCAACGGCAAGATCCTCACCGCCGGCGCGGTCGACACCCACGTGCACTTCATCTGCCCGCAGATCGTCACCGAGGCCCTCGCCAGCGGTGTCACCACCCTCGTCGGCGGCGGGGTCGGTCCGGCCGAGAGCAGCAAGGCCACCACCGTCACCTCCAACGCCTGGCACCTGGCCCGCATGCACGAGGCACTCGACGTGTGGCCGGTCAACGTACTCCTGCTGGGCAAAGGCAACACCGTCTCCGAGGAGGCGATGTGGGAGCAGCTGCGCGCCGGAGCGGGCGGGTTCAAGCTGCACGAGGACTGGGGCACCACCCCGGCGGCCATCGACGCGTGCCTGCGCGTCGCCGACGCCTCCGGCGTGCAGGTGTCCATCCACACCGACACGCTCAACGAGGCCGGGTTCGTCCAGGACACCCTGCAAGCGATCAATGGGCGGGCCATCCATGCCTACCACACCGAGGGCGCTGGTGGCGGCCACGCGCCGGACATCATCACGATCGCCGGCCACCCCAACGTGCTGCCGTCCTCGACCAACCCGACCCGGCCGTACACCCAAAACACCCTCGCCGAGCACCTGGACATGCTCATGGTGTGCCACCACCTGTCCCCGTCCATCCCGGAGGATTTGGCATTCGCCGAAAGCCGTATCCGGCCCTCGACGATGGCCGCCGAGGACCTGCTGCACGACCTCGGCGCCATCTCGATCATCGGTTCGGACGCGCAGGCGATGGGCCGCGTCGGCGAGGTGGTGATGCGTACCTGGCAGACCGCCCACGTGATGAAGGCTCGGGTCGGCGCGTTGCCGGGCGACGGCGCGGCCGACAACCACCGCGCCCGCCGTTACGTGGCCAAATACACCATCTGCGCGGCGATGGCCAACGGGCTGGAGACCGAGATCGGCTCCGTGGAGACCGGCAAGCTCGCCGACCTGGTGCTGTGGGATCCGGCGTTCTTCGGCGTACGCCCACACCTGGTCGTCAAGGGCGGCATGATCGCGTGGGCGCAGATGGGCGACGCCAACGCCTCCATCCCCACCCCGCAACCGATCCTGCCGCGGCCGATGTTCGGCGCCTACGGCGTCGTGCCGGCGGCGACCAGCGTCGCGTTCGTGGCCCCGGCGGCACTGGAGGCAGGGCTGGAACTGGACGTCAAACGCCGGCTCGTCCCGGTCGCCGACGTGCGCTCCCGCGGCAAGGCCGACCTTCCGCACAACAACGCCATGCCACACATCGAGGTCGAGCCCGACACGTTCACCGTCCGCATCGACGGTGCGGTGGTGGATCCCGATCCGGTCACCGAGCTGCCCATGGCCCAGCGGTACTTCCTGTTCTAGCCGCATGGACACCACGACGCTGCTCCTGCTCGCCGACGGCCGGTTCCCCTCCGGCGGCCACGCCCACTCCAGCGGACTGGAGGCTGCGGTGGCCGCGGGACGGGTCACCGGCATCGGCGAGCTGGAAGCATTCCTGCGCGGCCGGCTGAGCACCGCCGGCCCGGTGACGGCGGCCTTCGCCGCGGCCACCCGGCTCGCGGCGGCCACGGCGGCACCGCTGGGTGACGCCTTGGCGCGGCTCGACGCGGAACTGGACGCCCGCACCGCTTCGCCCGCGCTGCGGCTGGCCTCACGCCGGCAG
>NZ_JBEPDB010000153.1:0-9455 GCF_040300025.1 Dactylosporangium sp. NPDC000555
CCGGTGCCGGCGACGCCTGCGTCGCCGCCCTGGCCCGCGGTCTGCGGGATCGGACCCCCTGGCCGGAGCTGCTGGCCGACGCGGTCGCACTCTCCGCGGCCGCGGTCGCCGCCCCGGTCGCCGGCGCGGTCGACGCCGCCCACTACCGCGACCTACGCGCCCGCATCGCCGTCACCCCCGCACCGCTGACCGAACCGCAGACAGAGGAGCACCACCATGCTGACCCCCACCGGTGAGATCGTCGCGGCCGCGCAGCGCCGAGGGGCCGGCGTCGGCGCGTTCAACCTGATCACCGTCGAGCACGCGGAGGCGATCGTGACCGGCGCCGAGGCCGCCGGCTGCGCGGTGATCCTGCAGATCAGCGAGAACGCGGTCCGTTTCCACCACGGCCGGCTCGGCCCGATCGCGGCCGCCGCCCGTTCGGTCGCCGAGCTCGCCGGCGTGCCCGTGGCGCTACACCTGGACCACGTGGAGAGCGACGAGCTGTTCGACCAGGCCGCGGCCAACGGGTTCGGCTCGGCGATGTACGACGCGTCCCGGCTGGGCTACGCGGCCAACGTCGCCGCCACGGCCGCCGCCGCCCGCCGCGGGCACGCGCAGGGGCTGTGGGTGGAGAGCGAGCTCGGCGAGGTGGGCGGCAAGGACGGCGCCCACGTGCCGGGCGTGCGCACCGACCCGGGCGAGGCGACGGCGTACGTCGCGGCCACCGGCGTCGACGCGCTCGCCGTGGCGGTCGGCTCGTCCCACGCCATGACCAGCCGGGACGCCGGCCTGGACCACGGGCTCATCGGCCGGCTCCGGGCGGCCGTCGCCGTGCCGCTGGTGCTGCACGGCTCTTCCGGCGTCCCCGACGACGAGCTGCGCGCCGCGGTCCGCGGCGGGCTGGTGAAGATCAACATCGGCACGGCGCTGAACATCGCCTTCACCGGCGCCATCCGCGCCGCGATCGAGCACGACGCGGACCTGGTCGACCCGCGCAAGTACCTGCGGACCGCCCGGCACGACATGGCCGAGACCGTCACGAAGGCGCTGCGCGTGCTGGCGCCGGACTGACGAGCCCTACCCGGAGGCGGGGCCCACGGAGAGGACGCGCACCGCCGCGGCGCCCTGGGCGTCGGACTCGGCCAGGTCGACCTCGGCGACGATCGCCCAGTCGCGGTCGCCCTCCGGGTCGTCGAAGATCTGGCGGACGTGCCAGCGGTCCGGCTTCTGCTCGATGACGAGCAGCGCCGGGCCGCGCGCGTCGGGGCCGATGCCGAGGGAGTCGTACTCGTCGAAGTACGCCTCGATCGCGTCCTGCCACGCGTCCGCGTTGAACCCGTGCTCGCCGTCGAGCTCGCCCAGCTCGTCGTAGCGGTGCAGCGCGGCGAGCTCGACCCGGCGGAAGAGCGCGTTGCGCACCAGGACCCGGAACGCCCGCAGGTTGCGGGTGACCGCCGGCGGGCGCTCGTCGCGCACGGAGGGCTGCTCCTCTCCCGGGTTGCGCAGCCGCTCCCACTCGTCGATGAGGCTGGAGTCGACCTGCCGGACCAGCTCGCCGAGCCACTCGATGAGGTCGCCGAGCTCCTCGGTGCGCGCGTCCTCCGGCACCGTCTGGCGCATGGCCTTGTAGGCGTCGGCGAGGTACCGCAGCACGAGCCCCTCGGAGCGCGACAGCCCGTAGAACCCGACGTACTCGACGAACGTCATCGCCCGCTCGTACATGTCGCGCACCACGGACTTCGGCGACAGCGCGTAGTCGGCGACCCAGGGGTGCCCCTGCTTGTACAGGTGGTAGGCGTTGTCGAGCAGGTCGGCGAGCGGCTTCGGGTGGGTGACCGACTCGAGCAGCTCCAGCCGCTGCTCGTACTCGATGCCCTCGGCCTTCATCGCCGCGACCGCCTCGCCGCGGGCCTTGAACTGCTGCGCGGAGAGCACCTGCCGCGGGTCGTCCAATGTGGACTCGATGACGGAGAGCACGTCGAGGGCGTAGGCGGGCGCCTCCCGGTCGAGCAGCTCGATCGCGGCCAGCGCGAACGGCGACAGCGGCTGGTTGAGCGCGAAGTCCATCTGCAGGTCGACGGTGAGCCGCACCCGGCGGCCCTCCTCGTCGGGCTCAGGCAGCTGCTCCACCACCCCGCCGGCCAGCAGCGCCCGGTAGATGGCGATGGCGCGGCGGATCAGCCGGCGCTGCGAGTGGGCGTCCTCGTGGTTCTCGGTGAGCAGGTGCCGCATCGCCGCGAACGCGTCGCCGGGCCGGCTGATCACGTTGAGCAGCATCGCGTGCGACACCTGGAAGCTGGATTTCAGCGGCTCGGGCTCGGCCTCCACCAGGCGGTCGTAGGTGGGCCGGCCCCAGCCGATCGAGCCCTCCGGCGGCTTCTTGCGCACCACCTTGCGCCGCTTCTTCGGGTCATCGCCGGCCTTCGCGAGGGCCCGCTCGTTGTCGATGACGTGCTCGGGCGCCTGCACCACGACCGTGCCGACGGTGTCGAACCCGGCGCGCCCGGCCCGGCCGGCGATCTGGTGGAACTCCCGGGCGTACAGCAGGCGGGTCTTCTGCCCGTCGTACTTCGACAGCGCCGTGAACAGCACCGTGCGGATCGGCACGTTGATGCCGACGCCGAGGGTGTCGGTGCCGCAGATCACCTTGAGCAGTCCGGCCTGGGCCAGGGTCTCCACCAGCCGGCGGTACTTCGGGAGCATCCCCGCGTGATGCACACCGATCCCGTGCCGCACGAGCCGCGACAGCGTCTTGCCGAAGCCTGCGGTGAACCGGAAGTTGCCGATGGCCTCGGCGATCATGTCCTTCTCGGCGCGCGTGGACACGTTGACGCTCATCAGCGCCTGTGCCCGCTCCAGCGCCGCGGCCTGGGTGAAGTGCACGATGTAGACGGGGGCCTGCCGGGTGCCCAGCAGCTCCTCGATCGTCTCGTGCAGCGGGTCCATCGAGTAGGTGAACATGAGCGGCACCGGCCGCTCGGCGTTCTTCACCACCGCCGTCGGGCGCCCGGTGCGCCCGGTCAGGTCCTCCTCGAAGCGCGTCACGTCGCCGAGCGTGGCCGACATGAGCACGAACTGGGCCTGCGGCAGCTCGATGAGCGGCACCTGCCAGGCCCACCCGCGGTCCGGTTCGGCGTAGAAGTGGAACTCGTCCATCACGACAATGCCGACGTCGGCCTGAGTGCCGTCGCGCAGGGCGATGTTGGCCAGGATCTCCGCGGTACAGCAGATGATCGGCGCGTCGGCGTTGACGCTGGCGTCGCCGGTGAGCATCCCGACGTTCTCCGCGCCGAACATCTCCACCAGCGCGAAGAACTTCTCCGACACCAGCGCCTTGATCGGCGCGGTGTAGAACGTGGTCCGGTCGCTCGCCAGGGCCGCGAAGTGCGCGCCGGCGGCGACGAGGCTCTTGCCGGAGCCGGTCGGGGTGTTGAGGATGAGATTCGCCCCGGAGACGATCTCGATCAGCGACTCCTCCTGGTGCGGGTAGAGGCTGAGCCCCTGCTCCCCCGCCCACTCGGAGAACGCCTCGAAGACCGCGTCGGCGTCCCCGTCACGCGGAACTCTTGCCGCCAGATTCTTCATGTCCGCTCGTACATCAGGTCGAAGGACGGCCGCCCGTCGCGCACGGCGCGCAGCTCGAACTTGGTCACGGGCCGGTGGTCCGGGCGGGGCGCGAAGCCGTCGAAGCGGTTGGCGAGCCCGGGGTCGGCGTCGAGGGTCTCCAGCATCGCCTGCGCGTAGCCGGCGTCGTCGGTGGCGCAGTGCAGCAGCCCGCCGGGGCGCAGCCGTTCGCGCATCAGGGCCACCCGCCCGGGCACGATGAGCCGCCGCTTGTGGTGGCGCGACTTGGGCCACGGGTCGGGGAAGAACACATGCACGGCGGCGAGGCTCGCGATCGGGATCTCCTCGCGCAGCAGCTCGATCGCGTCCACCGCGGCGACCCGCAGGTTGGTCAGGCCTTGCCGCTCGATCAGCGCGAGGAGGTTGGCCACGCCGGGAGTGTGCACCTCCACGGCCAGGTAGCGCCGGCCCGGGTCGGCCGCGGCCATCTGCGCGGTGGCCTCCCCCATGCCGGAGCCGATCTCGAGCACGTCAACGGGCTCGCCGGGCACGAACGCATAGCGCTCGGCGAGGCGCTCGAGGGCATCGAAATGCCTGCCGCTGAGCCGCCCGCGGCGCGGGTGATAGGTCCGGACGATCCGGAGCGGACGGTCGACGGTGGTCATGGGGACCCAACCTTACCCGACCACGGGCGCCGTCCGCCCGGCCCCGGCGCGGGGCCCGGACACGGCCCGGGCGCGGTCACCGGCGCAGCGCCTCCTGGGCCGCATGGACCAGGGCCATCACGTCCTCGCCGGCCGTCGCCGCGGACCAGACCAGCGCGAACGTCAGCCGGGGCGGCGGGCCGGCCAGGGGGACGAACCGGACGTCGGGCCGCCGGACGGTGTCGACGAGCAGCTGCGGTACCGGCAGGGCACCCCGGCCGGCCGCGACCAGGTCCAGCGCGGCGGCCGGATCGTCGACCGGCTCCGGGGCCAGCGGCGCGCCGTCGGGCAGCGGGACGCCGCGGGGCAGCAGCAGCCGCCCGGCCCGGTCGAGGGTGAGCGCGGGCGCGGTGGAGAGCCGGTCGGCGGCCGGCAGCGCCAGATGGGTCAGCGGCACGTGAAACCGGGCGGCGGTGGCGAAGCCGGGCGGGAACGGCGCGCTCATCAGCGCCGCCGCGGCCCGGCCCCGGGTCAGCTCGTCGGTCGCGGCCCGCCAGCCGGCCGGGGCCAGCTCCAGGTCGACGCCGGGCTTGCGGCCGGCGAGGCGGCGCGCGACCCGGGCGGCGAACCCTCCGGCGAGCGGCGCATAAGCGAGGCGGATCGTGTCCGGGGCGGGCACCGCCAGCCGGGCGGCCTCCGCGGCGAAACCGGCCGCCTGCTCCAGCACCGCCTCCGCGTGCGGCAGCAGCGCGGCGCCGGCGTCGGTCGGCGCGACCTCGCGGCTGGTGCGCGCGAACAGGCGCAGACCCAGCTCACGCTCCAGGCGGGCGATCGCCTGGCTCACGGCCGGCTGGGACAGGCCGAGTGCCGCGGCGGCTCGCGAGAACGACCGGTGCCGCGCGACCAGCGCGAAGCACTCGATGTCCCGCAGGGCCGTCATGACGACCAGTATCGGCCATTCGCGCCGCTTATCGATCGCCCATTTCCCGCGCCGAGCGGCCACGATCCGCCCGTGACCCATGACTTTCCCGCTTCCACCGTGCTCGGCTTCCCGCGCATCGGGCCGGACCGTGAGCTGAAACACGCCCTCGAGGACTACTGGGCGGGCCGGATCGACCGGGCGGCGCTGGAGGAGACCGGCCGGTCGCTGCGCGCCGGGACCTGGCGCCGCCTGCACGAGCTGGGCCTGCGGGAGCCGGGAGCCCTGCCGTCGAACACGTTCTCGCTCTACGACCACGTCCTCGACGCCGCCGTCATGGCCGGCGCGGTGCCGCAGCGCTACCGCGACGCGCCCGATCCGTACTTCGCGATGGCCCGCGGCGCGGACGGCGTCGCACCGCTGCGGATGACGAAGTGGTTCGACACCAACTACCACTACATCGTCCCCGAGATCGGGCCGCGCACCGCGCTGCGGGCCGTGCCGGACAAGCCGCTCGCCGAGCTGCACGAGGCCCGCGAGCTCGGCTACGCGACCCGCCCGGTGCTGCTCGGCCCGGTGACCCTGCTGCGGCTGGCGCAGGCGGCGCCCGGTGCGCCGGCCGGCTTCACGCCCCTGGACCGCCTCGACGACCTCCTCCACGTGTACGGCGAGCTGCTGTCCGCCCTGGCCGGGCACGCCGCCTGGGTGCAGCTGGACGAGCCGGTGCTCGTCACCGACGGCGGCTCGCCCGCGGTGCGGCACGCGTACCGCCGTCTCGCCGGCCTCGAGCGGCGCCCGAAGCTCCTGGTCGCCTCCTACTTCGGCGACGCCGGCGACGCGCTCCCGGCACTCGCGGTGGCGCCGGTGGACGGGGTCGCGGTCGACCTGACCCACGGGGTACCGCGGCATCTGGAGCTGTTCGAGGGCCGCACGGTCGTCGGCGGGGTCGTGTCCGGCCGCAACGTGTGGCGCACCGACCCGGACGCGGCGCGGGCCCTGCTCGCCGCGGCCGGCGCGACCGCGGTCGGCACGAGCTGCTCGCTGCTGCACGTGCCGTACACGCTGCGCGGCGAGCAGGATCTGTCACCCGCTCTGCCCTCGGAGCTGGCATCTCTGCCCTCGGAGCTGGCGTCTCGCCTCGCCTTCGCCGAGGAGAAGGTCGCCGAGGTCGTCGCGCTGGCCGGGCTCGGGCCGAAGCCCGGGCCCCTGCCCGTGCCGCCGCGGGCCGCCGGGCCGGTGCGGACCGAGTCGCGCGGCGCGTACGAGGCCCGCGCGGCGGCGCAGCGCGACCTGGGGCTGCCCGCGCTGCCGGTGACCACGATCGGCTCGTTCCCGCAGACCGGCGAGCTGCGCGCGGCCAGGTCGGCGGCGGCCGCGGGCCGGCTGGCACCGGCGGAGTACGAGGCGCGCATCGAGGCCGAGATCGCCCGGGTGATCGGTGAGCAGGAGCGGCTCGGCCTGGACGTGCTCGTGCACGGCGAGCCGGAGCGCAACGACATGGTGCAGTACTTCGCCGAGCACCTCGACGGCTTCGCGGTGACCCGCAACGGTTGGGTCCAGTCGTACGGCTCGCGGTGCACCCGCCCGCCGATCCTGTACGGCGACGTCAGCCGCCCCGCGCCGATCACGGTCCGCTGGGCGGCCCATGCCCGGTCGCTGACGCGGCGCCCGGTGAAGGGCATGCTCACCGGCCCGGTGACGATCGTGGCATGGTCGTTCGTGCGCGCCGACCGGCCGCTGCGCGACGTGACCCTGCAGGTCGCCGACGCGATCCGGGAGGAGGTCGCCGACCTGGAGGCGGCCGGCATCCGCATCATCCAGGTCGACGAGCCGGCGCTGCGGGAGCTGCTGCCGCTGCGACGGGAGGAGCGCGCGGAGTACCTGGCGTGGGCGGTCGCCGCGTACCGCCGGGCCACCTCCGGCGCCGCGGACGCCACCCAGATCCACACCCACCTGTGCTACAGCGACGCTGGCGAGGTGCTCGAGGCGATCGACGCCCTCGACGCGGACGTGACGAGCATCGAGGCGGCGCGCTCCGGGTTCGCGGTCGGGGCGTTCGGCCGCGGGATCGGCCCCGGGGTGTACGACATCCACTCCCCGCGTATCCCGGACCGGGAGGAGATCGCGGCCCGGCTGCGGGCGGCGCTCAGGACGATCCCGCCGGAGCGCCTGTGGGTGAACCCGGACTGCGGCCTGAAGACCCGCACGTACGACGAGGTCCGCGCCGCCCTGACCAACGTCGTGGAAGCCACCCGGACCGTCCGCGAGTCCGTATCGTGAGGGCATTTCATCGTGAGGGCATGTCCCTCGGTGCGCATCTACGACGGCCGGCGCTGGATCGACACCGAGCCGGGCGACTCCGGCGCCCGGCGGAGATGCTGCTGCACTTCGCCCCGGCACGCCGCGGGAGGCCTACTTCGAGGGCCTGCCGGACGTACCGCGGATGACGCCGGACGAGCGGGCCGCCTTCATGCTCCCTTTCAGGCTGTGACCCGGCGGGTTAGCCCTCGCTGAGAAAGCGGACTTTCGAGCGTCGCCGGCACGGCCGCGCCGCACCGCGAAGAAGGCCCTTCTCCGGCCACTGCGGCACCCGCGTTCCCGACCGATCGACGAGCAAGGCGCTTCCGCTGACGGCGATCCCGCCGGCGCACCGCAACGATCGCGGGTCGCGAGCTCTGATCGCGTCCCGCAGAATTCCGCCGCCGTGGCGGGGCCCCGCGTGGACAACGCTGTGACGTTGCTCCGCTCGGACGGGCGGCGTGCGGATTCGAGCCATGTCGCATTGCTCATGCTCGCTGAAAAACGACACACGAGCGAACGCTTCCCCGTTTTCTTCAGCCCGCGGTCGGCATGAGCGTGCACCATTTGGCATTATGGACTGCCGTTTGGGGCGGTGGTTTCGGTCGGGTTCTGGGATAATTGTATGCATGGGGCAGCTGGGATTATTTTCAAGGGCGGAGTTGGCTGCCATGCGTGACCGCACCAGGTCACGTCGTTATTCTCCGGCGAAGGAGCAGTTCCGCCGGGAGCATGCACGGCATCGGGAATGGGGCCTGGCCAGACGGCACTCCGAGAAACTCCGCCGCGTCCGCGGTGCCACCCCGCCGGTGGTCAGCGACCAGCGGGACGGCTCGGTGCACGGATCGGTGCACGGATCGGCGCAGGGGCCGGTGCCGCCCTCGCCGCCTCCGCCGGCGCCGCCTGACCAGGAACAACGTCCCGCGAGCGGCACCGCGGCAAACGACTGCGACCCCGCACCCCGCCAGGCGGACGGCGCCGGACGGCCCCGTCCTGTCCCGAAGCGTCGTCGCGCATCCACGCCACAGCTGCGCCGGCCCGCCGGCCCGGCAACGCATCGAATGATTGGCGGAAATACACGGCCACCGGTGCATCGCGACCGTCTTTCGACAATGCCGCGCACGGCCGGTCGACATTTCCGCCGAATGCTCCGAAAGCCGGGAACAAGCAACCGCTGTCCCCATGGACCACCGGTGCAGATCCCCGAAGCGACTGGGCCGAGAAGGATGCAAGAGGAAATCAGAGCGGTCCCAGTCGACGCCGGCCATAGGTTCTCGGCCAACGGGACCGAATTCCAATACGCAACGGTCGGCACGAAGAATACCGCTGAAATCAGCATGCCGACATAGGCAACTCCACTGACGTGATCTCAGCAAGGAATGAGTCGTCTCCACGGACGACACGGATATAACGCCCGAATCGGGCGATGCTGGAGATGGGCGTGGAGCCATCGATAGACAGGTTCTTGCGACGGAATCGGTCTACCGAGAGGGCTCCACGTGATTGCCTATCGTGCCATGGTTGACGTGCCCAGGGAACTCGTCCGGCATGTCGCCGGCCTGCTCCGTGCGGAACGGCGGTTGCGGGGAACCCGCCGTGGTACCCGCCGGTTGACCTGCTTCTACCAGGCATTGCTGGTTCTGGTGTGGTTCCGCAAGGGCGAGGACAAGACCACCCTCGGGGCCGGCTTCGGGGTGTCACGCGCCACCGCCTACCGCTATGTCGCCGAGGCCGTCACGGTCCTCGCCGTGCAGACCCCGGACCTGCACACCGCGCTGCGACGCGTCGCCGCCGAGGGCTGGTCACACGTCATCCTCGACGGCAAACTGTTCGACACCGATCGACTGGCCGAGACAACAACCAGCGTCAAGGGCGCCACCATCGACGCCTGGTACTCCGGCAAACACCGCGACTTCGGCGCGAACATCCAAGCTGTCATGCGTCCGGACGGGTTACCGATCTGGACCTCCACCGCCATGCCCGGACATTTCCACGACCTGACCTGCGCCCAGCACCTCGACATCACCGGCGCCCTGTACTGGGCCGCA
>NZ_JBEPDB010000154.1:0-9052 GCF_040300025.1 Dactylosporangium sp. NPDC000555
CGCCTACCAACAAGTACCAGCCTACCGCCCCTCCGTGGCGCCGGGCTTGGTGGTCGGCCCGGGGGGCGCGGGCCCGGCGCTGGGCGCGGGGATGGGTGGCGGGCACGGCGCCTACCACGGCGAGCGACTCGAGCTGCGCACCGGTGCGCAGGCTCGGCTCGAGGCGCTCGGCCAGCGCGAGGAACCACGCCCCGTGCCGGCGGCGCAGCTCGTCGGTCTCGCCGTGCTCCTCGAGCCGCTCCAGGCCGTAGGCGCGGATCGTCTCCAGCATCCGGTACCGCAGGTCGTCGCCGACGATCAGCAGCGACTTCTCGACGAGGGTGGCGAGCAGCTCGTCCGGGTCGCCGAGCAGGCCACCGGGGTCGCACACGGCGGCCGCGGACTCGGCGGTCGCGCCGCCGGGGAAGATCGCGAGCCGGCGCAGCATCGCGCGCTCGGGCTCGGCGAGCAGGTCCCAGCTCCAGTCGACGACGGCGCGTAGCGTCTGGTGGCGCGGCAGGGCGGTGCGGCTGCCCCGGGTGAGCAGGCGGAACCGGTCGGCGAGCCGGTCGGCGATCTGCGCCGGAGTAAGCGAGCGGCACCGCGCGGCGGCGAGCTCGATGGCCAGCGGCATACCGTCGAGGGCGCGGCAGATGCGCACGGCCGCGTCGACGGTGGCGGCGTCGAGGGTGAGGCCGGGCCGTACCGCCGCCGCCCGGTCCCGGAACAACCGGACCGACGGGAAGCACTCGGCGGCCGCCGGGTCCGCGCCGCCGGGCGGCAGGGGCAGCGGCTCGACGCCGTAGAGCGCCTCGCCGGTGATGCCGAGCGGCTCGCGGCTGGTGGCCAGGATGCGCAGGTGCGGCGACTCCCCCAGCAGCCGCTCGGCGAGCGCGGCTGCGGGGCCGATGACGTGCTCGCAGTTGTCGAGGATGAGCAGCAGCCGGCGGTGCGCGATGGCGTCGGCCAGCCGGCGCGGCGCGTCGGCGGCGTCGGTGCCGCCGGTGCGCAGGCCGGGCGCGGGCTTGCCCGCCGGGTCGCGCAGGCCGAGGGCGGCCCAGACGGCCTGGATGACGTCCTCGGCGTCGGTGACCGGGGCCAGCTCGACGAGCCACACGCCCTCTGGGGCCTCATCGCGCAGCGTGCGGCCAGCCTCCACGGACAGTCGCGTCTTGCCGGCGCCGCCCGGGCCGACGAGGGTGACCAGCCGGCCGGCCGCGACGAGGCGGCGGACCGCGACGAGGCGGCGGACCGCGCCGAGGCGGCGGACCGCGCCGAGCTCGGCGTCGCGCCCGACGAAGCTGGTCAGCGCGGCGCGCAGGTTGCCGGCGGCGGGCCCGCGGCGCTCCCGCTCGGCCTCGCCGCGCAGGATCGCCAGGTGGACTTCCACAAGCTGCCCCGACGGGTCGGCGCCGAGCTCCTCGGCGAGGCGAGCCCGGCAGCGCTCGAACGCGGCCAGCGCCTCGGCCCCGCGGCCGGCGTCATGCAGGGCACGCATGAGCAGCGCGACGAGCCGCTCCCGCAGCGGGTGCGCGGCGACCAGCGCCTCGAGCTCGGCGACGACCCGCTCGCCGATGCCGAGCCCGGCTTCGATGCGTTCCTCGGTGGCGGCGAAGCGCAGCTCGTCGAGGCGGACCCGCCACGGCCGGGCGAACGGCGCGTCGGTGGCGTCGGCCAGCGCCGGCCCCCGCCACAGCGCCTCGGCCTGACGGAACAGTGCCACCGCGGCCGCCGGCTCCGCGGCCGCGCGGGCCTGCCCAATAAGGTCCTCGAACCGGACGTGGTCGACGCCGGCCGGGTCGACGTCGAGCAGGTACCCGGTCGGGCGCGCCCGCAGCACCCCGTCGGGCAGGGCGCGGCGCAGCCTGGACACCAGCGACTGCAGCGCGTTGCCGGCGCCGGCGGGCGGATCCTCACCCCAGATCCCGTCGATGAGCCGGGCGGCGGTGACGTCCCGCCCGGCTCCAGCGCGAGCAGGGTGACCAGGACCCGCAGGCGCGCGCCGCCGACCCCGACAGCCGCGCCGTCGCCGTCGCGCACCTCGAGCGGTCCCAGCAGGCCGATCCACACGCCCCCGATTGTGCTCTCCCGTCGCGCACGCCGCCGACGAGGGCATGATCGCGGGCTCGGAGGGTAACGCGGGTGGTGGTGAAGGCGGGCAAGATCGCGGTGCTGAGCGGCCCGGGCGCCGAGCGTTGGGCCCGGCGCCCGTTCCCACTGCGGCGGTCAGCTGCCGTAGACCTGGAACTCCCACAGCGAGTAGCCGTAGACGGTGGCCCGCTGGGTGCCGTACATCCGCACGTACCGGCCGGAGCCGGTGACGTTGAGCGTCTGGTTGCCGCCCGTTGCCGTGGTCGTGCTGTAGACGCTGGTCCAGTTGGTGCCGTCCGGCGACGTCTGGATCTGGAACGCCTTGGCGTAGGCGGCCTCCCAGTTCAGCGTCACCTTGCTGATGCTGTGCGTGGCGCCGAGGTCGACCCGCAGCCACTGCGGGTCGCTGAAGGCGCTCGACCAGCGGGTGCCGGTGTTGCCGTCGGTGGCGTTCGCCGCCGCTGTGCCGGCGTTCTCCGTCGACGACGCGGTGGTCGGCCGGCCCTGCGAGAGCAGGGTGCCGCCGCCGGTGCCGCCGCCCTTCTTGTTGTAGACGGCCACCCAGTCGATGTTCATCTGGGCGCCGGAGATGGTGGCGGCGTTGGGGCCGCCGCCGAACGCGTCGGGGAAGCCGCCGCCCATCGCCAGGTCGTAGATGATGAAGAACGGGTGGTGCACGGCGTTGTTCCACGTCGTCGCGTCCACGCGGGTGGCGGGCAGCGTGAAGTAGTTGGCGCCGTCGAGGTACCAGCGGATCTCCTCCGGCGACTTGGACCGGTCGATCTCCACGGCGTAGGTGTGGTATCCGGTCTGGCAGCCCGCGCACGCGCGCTCGCCGCTGCCGAGGCCGGTCGACTCGTTGCAGGCCCCGCCGGGGTTGGTGCCGCAGTGCAGCGTCCCGAACACCGAGCTGCGCCCGTTGATGTCCTCCAGGATGTCGATCTCGCCGCTGGTCGGCCAGGGGGTGCCGGAGCGCAGCGTCGAGCCGAGCATCCAGAACGCCGGCCAGTACCCGGCGCCGTTGGCGGTCGTCACGTTGGGCTGCTGGATCGAGGACTCCATGCGCACCACGTCGCCCGCGTCGGCGCCGAACGTGGCCGCCTGGGTCTCGATGCGCCCGGACGTCCATCCCGCCCGCGGGTCGGTGCCGGAGTGCAGGGCCCGCAGCACCAGGTGCCCGTTGCCGTCCTGGAACACGTTGGCGGTGCTGTTGGTCATGGTCTCGATCTCGCCGGTGCCGAAGCTGCTGCCGGGCCCGGTGTCGTACTTCCACGTGCCGGTGTTCACGCCCGTGCCCGCGGCGCCGTTGAAGTCGTCGCTCCAGGTCAGGGTGAAGCCCGCCGGCGGGGCGGGCGCGGCCGCGGCGGCCAGCCGCACGGTCTGTGTGCCCGCCCCGGCTTCGCCGGCGGCGCTGGTGCCGGCATGGGCGACGGCGGTGATGCCAACCAGGGCGAGCGTCGCCGCGGCGGTGACGCCGGCGACCCAGCCCTTGCTCCGGCGCGGCGGGCGCCGGTCCTGCTGATCGGAGGTCTGCATGGCTCTCCTCGTGGGCGAGGCGCCCGACCGGCCGCACGGTTGCGGGGCCGACGGCGGATCGGCCACGGACCGGGCGGGCGCAGTGAGGTTCGATATAGAGAGCGCTCTCTCAATCGCACGCTACCAACACCCGCCCCTTGGGCGTCAAGGGTCCGGCTCGGGTATCGCGACCATTGACATTGATGAGTGAGTATCGCGATGCTGGCCGCACCCCCACGAAGGGAACATGCAGGATGAGCATCCGCGTCCGGACCGCGTTCACCGCCGCGATCGCCACCGTCATCGCCGTCGCCGTCGTGGCGTTCGCCCCCGCCACCCCCGCCGCGCACGCCGCGGCCGACACGACCCGGACCCCGGGCCTGGCCCGGTACACCGTCGCGCTCACCAGCGACAGCACCGGCGCCGCGTGGACCGGCCACGAGTCGGCCACCTTCACCAACACCTCGCCGGCCGCGCTGAGCGAGGTCTACCTGCGGCTGTGGGACAACTACCACGGCACCTGCCCGTCCGGCGCGCCGATCACGATCAGCAACCTGACCGGCGCGACCGCCGGGACGCTCACCGTCGGCTGCACCGCCCTCAAGGTCACGCTGCCGGCGCCGCTGGCCCAGAACGCCTCCGCCGCCATCGGGTTCGACCTGGGCGTCACGGTGCCGATCGGTGCCGATCGGTTCGGGCGCGACGGGGCGTACAACTTCATCGGCAACGCCCTGCCCGTGCTGGCCGTGCGCGACGGGGCCGGCTGGCACCTCGACCCCTACACGAACAACGGCGAGTCCTTCTACAGCCTCATCAGCGACTTCGACGTCACGCTGGACCATCCCACCGCGCTGGCGGTGCCGGCGACCGGGACGTCCACCGACTCGCCGGGCGCGAGCGGCCGCACCGTGACCCACGCGGTCGCCCCACAGGTCCGTGACTTCGCCTGGGCCGCCGGCCCGTTCACGAAGATCACCGGCGTCTCCGCCGGCGGTTACCGAGTCAACGTGTACCGCACCAGCGCCATCAGCTCCAGCAGCGCCCAGTCGATGCTCACCACCGCGCAGAACGCCCTCGACGCGCACTCGTCGCGGTTCGGCGCCTACCCGTACGGCGAGGCCGACATCGTGCTGGACAACAACTTCTGGTTCGGCGGCATGGAGTACCCCGGCTTCGTGCTCGACGTCGTCTCCAGCAACGCGCTCGCGCACGAGCTCGCCCACCAGTGGTTCTACGGGATCGTCGGCGACGACGAGTACACCACACCGTGGCTGGACGAGGCCTTCACCGACTACGCCACCGACCTGTACTTCGGCCGGACCGGCACGAACTGCTGGAACTCGGTGACGTGGCAGTCCGCCAGCGAGCGCCTGACGAGCTCGATGGCCTACTGGGACGCCCATTCCAGCCGGTACTCCACCGTCGTCTACGGCTACGGCAAGTGCGCCCTGCACGACCTGCGCCGCACCCTGGGCGACACGAAAATGACCAACCTGATGAGCTCCTATGCTCAGTCGCACTGGTACGGCGTGTCCACCGTCGCCGACTTCAAGGCCGCCGCCCGGCAGGCCGCGGGCCCGACGAGCCTGGCGTCGTTCTGGACCACGCACCGCATCGACGGCTGAGCCCCGCACGCCTCATCCGCGCGCCTCATCCGCGCGCCTCATCCGCGCGCCTCATCCGCGCGCCTCATCCGCGCGCCTCATTCGGGGGCCGACAGGAACTCCTCGACCAGCGATGGCAGGGACGGGGCGGCGGTCACGTCGTAGTGCGTGCGCCCGGGCAGGATCGCCAGGAGGTTGGGGCCGCGCTTGGAGGCGTCCCACTCCGCGTCGCGCAGGCCGCCGCCCAGCAGCGCGTAGAACTCGGCCGCGTGGGTCGTGGGGACGGAGTCGGCGTCGGCGTACACCAGCATGGTCCGGGCCGTGATCCGCGCGGCCTCCGCGGACCAGTCGTAGTCGCCGCGCAGCAGGTCGCCCATCTTCGCGCCCAGCACCGGCCAGTCCTCGACGCGCGGCGCCACCTTCTCGTACGCCGCGTACAGCGGCGAGCCCTTCATCCCCTCCGCGGCCTGCGGCCCGATCTGCGCCATCCCGGCGATCACCTCCGGGAACCACCCCGACCGCCGCACCGGCACGGAGACCACGATCAGGCGACGCACCTGGTCCGGATGCTGCATCGCCGTCCGCAGCGCCGCGCCGCCGCCCAGCGAATAGCCCATCACGTCCGCCCGGGCCAGGCCCAGGTGACGAATCAACGCCGCCACGTCATCGCCAAACGTCTCGTACCGCAGCGGCCGATCGACGTCCGGCGTGTGCCCGTGCCCCTGCAGCTCGACGGCGATCACCCGCCGCCGGGCGGCCAGGGCCGGCAGCAGCGCCCCGAACATCTCGATGGTCCAGAACCCGCCGTGCAGCAGGACCAGCGGCTCACCCTCGCCGTGCTCCTCGTACCACAACGGGACCCCGTTCACCTCGGCGTACGTCACGGTCCGACCATAACCGCCGTGGCTCGTCAGGAAGGCCCGGACGGGCAGGCTATGGTGACGGCGGAGGCGTGCGGGCGGCTGGTGCCCCTCCCGGTCTTCAACACCGGTGTGGTCCGGAATCCGGGCCAGGCGGGTTCGATTCCCGTCCGCCTCCGCCAACCAGCTCTTGTGAAGAGCATCGGGCCTTCTCTCACTTAGAGTGACCGTCAATTGGGCGCTTGGCATCGCGAGAAGCCGAGTTCGGGCGGCGCAGTCCGCGCCTGCGATCTGCGTCGACCCGGCCATCATGTTCGCCGTGATCACGGAGTAAAAATGCACACGGAGCAGCACGTTCGCTCCGTGATCATGGAGAACCCCGTGCATTGTGGGCGCCGGACGCATGACCACGGAGGCTTTGCTCGCGGGCTGCCGCTGCCAGCCAATCTACGGTCACTCTTAGTCCCGGCAGTGCCGGGGCGATCTCAGTGCGCGCGGCAATCCACAGCAAAGATCTTCAGGGCTCCTGATGCTCGTCGTCGTCCACACCCAGGGCGTCTCCGATGCGCCGCTGAGCGGTTCCCTCCTGGCCATCGATGCATCGAGGGTCAGGGGCCGCTCGCGCCGTGGGACCAAGGTGGGACCACTCGGCATGCGCGAGCGCAGACGGCATGCGTACGGCCGAACGAGACCGATGGCATCACAACGCGCCTGAAGTGCGGAAACGCGTCAAGAGCAGTCCCGGGGGCCAAGTGATTGTCGGTGCAGGCGCGTGAGGCGACTGACTCGCTCGGTCGCGACCTGGACGAGGTTCTTAGCGGTTACATTTGCCGTATTCGACGCAGCCGGCATCAGCTTACCGTTCGACCGGCCCGCCGAGCAGGCGTGAGTACCGAACTGAGTGGCACCGCCGGCGCCCGCCGAGTGGGCGCCGAAGTTCTTGCCTCATTGAGCGCGGCCCTTACGTATCCACTGCTCACAGGCTTATGGCCGCTAATGAGCTGCGCGCCCCCCGAGGCGGGACTGCCGACGCGTGGCGCGCTAGGTCCGCGTCGGGTCGGTAGATGATATCCGCAGACCGGCGGGGTGAGTAGACGACCCAACGGGAACGCTAGGCCATACAAGGCCAGAGACGTTATAGAGTGATCCAGCGTGGCCGGGGACGGACGGCATGGCGAATTGGGGTCGATCGGCCGCGCCTCGGCTACTGCAGGCCAGTGGCAGCAAGGATGTCAGAAACTGCATGCACCGTCATGAAGGTGCCCATCGCTGCGAAGATCGATCCGATGGCACGGTCGAGGATGAGGGCGTCGCGCTCTGCTATCCGATTTCGCGGACGAAGCCGGGGAGACCATCTCATGGCGGCCCGAACGTGCTTGCGAGCAAGGTCGCGGTAGTTCGTAGCCAGCACAACGCCAACGGACGTGATCAGCAGACTGATCACCAAACCGAGCACGGGGCGCCAGAGCTGCACGACTCATTCTCACCGACCCGTGCAACGTCAGTACGGAAGCACGCTCGTGGCCAAATCCTCGATCAAGGCAGTACGCGTCCGGATCTGCCGCCGTCCAAGCACGTGGCCGCAGGAGACTCATCACTCTCTGTTGACTTGGACCAGGTCGTCTATGGTCTCGCCGCCACGCGATTCCGCCGAAACAGTGCGCCGACATGTAGGTCGCTACGCTGCTGCGCGTGAGCTACGACCTGTACTTCTGGCCATCCGGGGCTGCAAGGAATTCTCGCTGGCTGGCTGATCGGCTCGCGGACGAGAGGGCCAGCGGTCTTGTGCCAGATCAGCGGGTCCTGGCTTTCCGCGCTGAGCTGCTGCGCCGCTGGCCAGACCTTACCGACAGGATCGCTCCGTGGCATCACGATCTGGGTTGGCGGCAGCCGTGGGGCCGCGCCGACCTCGCCGATCGGTTCGTCGGGGTGACCCTGCCTTATGGCTGGGCAGACACCAGCGCGCTCCCTGCACTGGCCGGTGCGTATGGGCTCGACTCGTACGACCCGCAATCGGACCAACTGGTGTCGCCCCGGTCGCTGCCACCGGACAGGGGAGTTCTCGACGACGTGGCGCAGGTCGGCGGCTGGGTGACCGACGAACACCTCGTGCAGTTGCTTCGACAGATCAGCACCTACATCGGCTATGCGTATGACGATCTGGACGAGGCGGCACTCATCGGCGCGCTCGACGGCACGAACGACGAGGCAGCCGGCAGCTGGTTCGAATACCCGCTGGCAGGCACACCCACGCTGCTGATCCGGCTGGCGAAGTCACCGGGTAGCGAAGTGGTCAGCGTCGGCGTCGAAGGAACCATGGATCTGGTCCTGGCCACGCGGATAGAAACACTGCTGGACCTGCTGTAGCGACTCGCAGAGCAAAAGCCGTCTGCCGCGAGGCGCGCGCAACGCAGCGTGGCGAGCCGGGCCAGCCCTCGGCACCCGCAACTGCCGAGAACAGTGCGGTATGAGGTGCGAACCTCGAACGAAGAAGCGGCGGTGGCTGTTTATGACGGCTGGTCAAGGCCAGAGACTTGAGCCAGGTAGGCGACGGCCTCGGCGCCGACACGCACTCGCACGTCTGCCCCCTCGCTATCGCATCGGCGGACTGACTGGTCACTTCCGCTCATGACCCCTCTTGAGCCTCTCCGCGCCACGGTGACCGGCAGGACGCATGCCATGAGTGAGCCACACCAAACCGCTGTGGGCAGCCGCGATACGAGCGACCCCACCGGTCACCTCGACCAAGCCTGGCCGGGCTGCGGTCGTAGGTCTAGTAAACAAGTAGCCGCTGAGCCGGTGCTGCGGCTCACGTCGATCGTCACGGTCCGTACGCCGCTTCGCAGGCCATTGATCACAAATCTGGCGAGCGCGCTATGGCGACGATCTTGGCCCGGCTTACGCCACGAGCTCCTCGCTGAGGGTCCATAGGCGCGTGGCGGCCTCGGGGTCGCGGGCCAGGGAGCTCGGCTCGATCTGTTTGCCGCGGAGGAAGTAGCCTCC
>NZ_JBEPDB010000155.1:0-9021 GCF_040300025.1 Dactylosporangium sp. NPDC000555
TGACGGATTTCGGCGCGCAGCTGGCCGAGTGGCTGGCCCGGGCCAACAGCCGCCCCCGGCGGGCCCTGGACGGGGCCGCGGCGGCCGACCGGATCGGCGCGGACCGTGCGGCGATGGCGCCGCTGCCACCGATCGACACCGCGGTGATCGGCTGGCGGCACTCGGTGCGGCTGCCCCGGGACCACTACGTGCGGCTGGACTCGTGCGACTACTCGGCGCACCCGGCCGCGGTCGGGCACCGGGTCGAGGTGACCGCCGACCTGGACACCGTGTCGATCACCCGGGCCGCCCGATGTTCCTCCGACCCCGTATGCGCCCAACGAACCCCACGCGACCCCGAAGACTTCCTCCACGGAGCTGCCTGCCACTGCTGTAGTTTCGCGTCCGAAACGTCGTGTGAACGGGCGAACCGGTTCCTCGACCGGCGACTCCTGCTCAACCTGCCGACCAGCAACGGCACCCAAGTGCCCGGCTTCTTCGGCACCATCGATGGCTGCTGACGCCTTCGCCGCGTTAGGGGCGTTTCTCACTGCATTCGAGGCCGAACGTCTGGCCGAGGCCCTCAGCGCCGGCGACACCACAACTCAAGCACTCAAGGAAGTCCACGCCGCCAGGCGCAACCACGCGAAACAACTCCTCGCTGACGCCGACATCGGCCACCACCGCACCGACGTCTCGGTCGCCGTCCTGCAGGCCATCGCCGGCGCCCGGGACACCGCCACCGGCGCCACACCCGTCTGGACCATGCCCGGCTCACAGGCCAGCATCGGCCGCCTCACCAGCGAACTGCAACGCCTCATCGACGACGCCCGCATGTCCATCGTCTGCTCAAGCTTCAACTTCACGCCGCACTCGCGCATGTGGACCGCTCTACAGGCCGCTACCGCCAGGCCAGGTGTCAGCGTCACGATCTACCTCGACGCCCACGCCGGATCGCCCGAAGCTGCCGCCGCCCACCTGCCGAAGGCAACGGTGTACCACACGCTGACGCTCGCCGGCGCATCCAAACCGCTTGTCAGCCACGCCAAGTTCATCATCATCGACCGCACACTGACGCTGTTGACCAGCGCAAACTTCTCCTACAATGCCGAACACAGCAACATCGAGCTGGGACTACTCGTACAGGACACAGCGCTGGCCTCATCGATCGAATCGTTGATGCGCGACAAACACGGCGTCCTCTACGAGCGCGTCACATTCGCCTAACTCCGCGCGGTGTGTGCTTCCGGACGCAACGGACCTGGCGAGGTCGCGCCAGCCGTGGCTATGGATGTCGACCATCCATGTCGGCCATCGAGGGTCCGGCGGTTCGAGGACAGTGATGGCTGGGCTCGAAAGCTAGCATCAACGCCATGGCTAATGACGCCGCCGTTCAGGAGGCCCTCCACGAGCTCGCGGGGCGTCTTGTCATTCCGGTCGACCTCATCGAAGTCCACCGTCGACAGCCCTCGCTTGGACGCACCCGCGAGTTCCAGAGCATCAGATATGGGGCGTTCCTGCTGGCGTATGCGTCGTTCGAACGGTACTTCAATCACCTCGTCGAGCTTCATGGAGGACCGAGCCGAGGGCTACCCGCGACGATGGACAAAATTCGGGAAGCGATCGCAACGCACCTTGCGGTGATCAATGCAACCGGCCAGTGGCGCGCCCGAGTTCGTGTAGCGCCGACGCGAGACTCCCGGGATAGAAGGGCGAAGTGGACCTATCTGGAAAGCCAGCGGTTGCGTGACTACCTTCGAGATGCCCAGCAACTCCGACACCGGCTGGCGCACGGCGCTGAGCCAACCGGGACTACCAACCACTCACAAACCCTCTTCGCGCTTGCCAAGGGAGGGGTGTCGGCCAACCTGATGTGGGTTGAAGGCTTCGTGCAGGCCGTGCAGGATCTCGCCAGCATCACGGCGATCACAATCTCTGGTCCCGGAGTCGAGTTGCCCGGCTGGCCAGAACCGACCAGATCGGGTGTCAGCGCGGCAATGTTGCCCCCACCGTACTGACACGGCGGCCGCCCGTTCCTCCGGGGCAAGCCCAGGTCGAGCCCGTGTCGACAAGCGCCGCAATGCGGCGCGCGGCGCCGGTCACCACGATCTCGGGCGCCGCCGATTTGATCTGTTCGACCGTCCGGATTCGTGCGCAACCGGGGGTGATGGTACGGAGATCGACGAGTGGGCGATCCGGCAGCGCATCGCGCAGTATCGCCAACGACGCGGCCTCACCCAAGACGAGCTGGCCGGCCAGCTCGTCTTCGGTATGGTGAACCGATGCCCGAACCTATGCGCGTGGTGGTCGCCGCCAGCGGGGCGGAGCAGTTCAACGTGCTGCGTGACACCTGCCTGGCAGCGGGCCATGAACCGGTTGCGTACGTCGTGTCGCGGTCGATGCGTCCCCGTTCACCTGTTGACGCCTGGATGGCAGCGTCGCTTTCGAAGATCGTGGCCCAACTGCCGGACGGGATTGACCTTCTGGTGCCGGCGAGCGGCGCTGGACTGGCCCGTCAACTCGTCGGGTACCGGCCGGATCTGGTGGTTGTCCACGGCTTCAACTGGCGGCTGCCCGTCCGGGTGCTGGAGATGGCGACGCATGGGGCGATCAATATCCATCCGTCGTTGTTGCCAAAGTATCGTGGACCCGCTCCGGTGTTGGCGGCGATCCGTGCGGGGGACCCGCATATCGGGTTGACGGTGCATCGGATGGACGAGGGGTTCGACACTGGCCCGGTCCTCGTACAACGGGATGAGATCGTCCTTGATGAGTGGATGACACCGGCGCTGCTGTGGTCGCGAGTGGGGCCCGTGCTGGCGGAAGCGCTCGCTGAATCCCTGAAGATGGTCGCCGACGGGGCGCCCGGCAAGCCGCAGGGCGACGCCGGAGCAAGCTACGCCGGGTTCATCGAGCCGGAGTTCTCCGTCATCGACTGGGGCCGTACCGCCGCGCAGATCCACCACCAGGTGCGGATGTTCGCGTACCTGGGGCGGGCGCCGGTCGGGGTGGTTGACGGTGTGAGGCTGCGCGTGGTTCGCACGTCGCTGGCTGAGGCCGGCGGGCTGCGCGTGGAGTGCGCCGACGCCCCGATCTGGATTGTCGAGTCCGCCCCGGAGGCGGATCAGCTGTCCGGGACTTGATCCCGTAGCCGGTCGCGCAGCGCCGTCGCAGCAGGGTCGTGGAAGTGTTCCAGCAACGCTAGGGCTTCTGCGCAGCGGGCCAGTGCACTATCGGTAGTCGCCAAGTCGTTGGCTGGCCCCGGCCCAGGACGCGAGCGTGCACGCGTGGTGCCATCGGCTGCGCATGTCGCGCTGGGTGGCTGCGGCGACGGTGTAGAAGTCGATCGCCTCTTCGAATCGGCCGAGGTCCTGGTATACATCGCCGGCGGCGGTGATGGCGATGGCTTCACGGATCCGGTCGCCGATGCGTCGCTGGAGTGTGGCGGAGCGTTGGTAGGACTCCAGTGCCTGGCCGGGTTCGCCGTCGGCGCGTTGGATATGGCCGAGTTCGACGAGCCAGTGTCCGAGCCACATTTGGTTGTCGACGTTCTCGGCGATGGTGATCGCGGCGCCGATATGGGCGGAGGCGCTGGCGAGATCGCCGGTCTCCCGTCGCAGCCGGCTCAGGAGATACAGGGCATTGCCCTCGCCGAAGCGGTCGCCGGACCGCCGCAGCGTCTGCAGCGCGTCCTCCAGCGGGAGGGCGGCCTCGGTGTGTCGATGCAGTTCCAGCAGCGCTTGGGCTCGGTTGGCGTCGAGGTTCCCGATCCAGTACCCGTCGTCGAGGTCGGCGACAATGTGTCGTCCCTCGGTGAAGGCCGCCACAGCGTCGTCGAAGCGTCGGGCATTCAACGCGACCAGCCCGAGCGCGTTGTCGGACATCGCCTCGCCGCGACGGTCACCGAGGCGTTGCCTGATCTCCAACGCAGACTGGTGGCTCGTCGCGGCGTCGTCGAGGCGGCCTGATTGCAAGTAGGCAGCGCCGAGATTCGCGTGCGTCCACGCCTGACCGGCAAGGTCACCGGCCGCGATGGCGCTGGTGAGGCCGATGTGGCCGGTGACCAGCCAGTCGTCGAAGGCGTTCTGCAGCGCGCAGATCTGGCCGAGGACCACGGCGAGTCGCCACGCGAGTGGGTGCAGATCCGCGTCGGCGGCGGCGCGGGTCGCGGCGGCGAGGTTGTCGCATTCGGTGTTGTACCAATGCTGCGCGGCGTCGGACGTCGCCAACATCGGCAGCAGCAGGTCGACTTCCGCCGGGATGGAGTCGATCAACGCGCTGGTGTCGAACCCCCTCAGGTGGTGCAACACGGTGGCCGCAGCTTTGAGGTACCAGCTGACGATTCGCCGCAGCGCGGCCGTCCGCTCTGTCGCGTCGTCAAGGTCGCGAGCCTGGTCGTGGGCGTAGGCACGCAGCAGATCGTGGAACTCGTATCGGCCTGGTGCCCGCTGGTCGAGCAGGTGCGCGCCGACGAGGACATCCAGGTATCGGCGGGCGGTGCGCAGATCGTGGCTGCCGAGCGCGGCCGCGGCCTCGGCGCTGAACTGGTTGCCCGGATGCAGGCCCAGCAGCCGGAACAGGCGGGCGGCGGGTTCGGGCAACGCCCGGTAGGACCAGGCGAAGACCGTACGCACGGCGTCGCTGTCGTCATCCTCGCCGGGGGTGAGTGCCTCCCACAGCGCTGACTCGTCGCGGAGGTCGGCGATCACCTCGTCGAGACGCATCATCGGCCGGCTCGCCGCGCGTTCGGCGGCGACCCGCAGCGCGAGGGGCAGGCGCGCGCACAGCCGTGCCAGTTCGACGAGTTCGTGGCGCCGGTCGTCGGTACGGTAGCGGCTGGTCATGATGCCCAGTAAAGCAACGGCATCGTCCTCCTGCAGCACGTTGAGCCCGACGCGGACCGCACCGTCGCGGGCGACAAGCGCGGACATACGGTCCCGGCTGGTCACGACCGTAAGACAGGTATTCGCACCGGGCAGCAACGGGCGCACCTGGGCAGAGGCCGCGGCGTTGTCCAGGACGATCAGGACACGCCGGCCGGCGAGCACCGACCGATACAGCGACGCCCGGTCGTCGACCTCGGCAGGGATCGCCGTCGAGGGGACGCCAAGATCGCGCAGGAACCGGGTGAGGACCTGACCGCCTGCGACGGGCGCTCCCGGGTCGTAGCCACGCAGGTTGACGTACAGCTGGCCGTCGGGGAACAGGTGCCGGACGGAGTGCGCCCACCGCAGCGCCAGGGACGTCTTGCCGACGCCAGCGGTACCTGTGATGACCGCGACGACCGTCGCGTGGGATTCGTCCCGCTCAGCGATAAGCGCCCCGTCAAGCGTGGCCAGCTCGTTGTGCCGGTTGACGAACGCGGACACGTCACCGGGCAACTGTGACGGGATGACCGTAAAGGACCTCGGCCCATGGTGGTGGACGTGCACGCCGCCGTGGATGTCACGGGCCTGCACGATGTCGCCTGAAGATCCGTCGGCGTCCACTCGGTTCCGATGACCCGGAGGCTCCGCTGAAGGTTCTGGGGGTGTGGCAGGCATACGGCGACCGGGGTCAGGGTGTCGGCGGGGGCAGTGGGGAGACTTCCCTGTCGAAGAATGAGGCCAGGGGTTCACCTTCGTCGTAGAGTGCCCGGGTAAGCAGTCGGCAACGTTCGACCAGACTGCGGTCGCGGAACCGGCGACCCGCACACCAGGACACCCTGTTCGTCGTAGACGGGCTCGTACAGCACCGTCGACCCGAGCGTGGCGAACTCCGGCACTAACCCGTCAAATTCTAGTTCAGCGATCTTGTCGGGGCCGATGACGCGGATCAGCGCGCCGGCCCGCTCACGGGCGCGCAGCAGATGCAGCTCCCATTGCAGGTACGGGATGATCGGCTGTTCGACGACCCGGACCCGGAAGGTGGCGAAGCCGTGCGCAGCGATCCTTCGGTAGTAGTCGGCCAGGTCGTCGCGGCGGGCCTCCAGCAGCCGCAGCGCCTCGCTCCAGTTGCCTTCGGCGAACGCCCGCCAGCTGTTGTCGCCGGGTTCGCGGAAGTGCTGCTGGCGTTCCAGCTTCCAGAAGTCTCCCTCTTCGATCGACCAAAAGTCTTGGTCGAAATCAAGGAAGTAGTCGTCCAGCGTCAACAGCTCGCTGTCGACGCCGTCAAGAAGGTCAGGCATCCGGGATGTCGGCACGCGCGGCCAGCATCGTGCGGCGGGGGATGACCACCACGCGCTCACCTGGACCGACAGTTGCGTCGGCGGGTAACAGCGGCCGGTAGTGGTCAGTCAGGTCACGGCCGACAACCGCAATGTCACCGTTGTCAAGTTCCCAGATGTCGGGGCAGCCGTTGTCCCCACCAGTCGCGTTCAACTCTTCGGCGGATCTGCCCCAGCGGCGCAAGAATCTCGCCGCGGTGTCCGGCTCCCAACCGACACCCACAGCCACCTCCGAGGATTCGCCGGACGGCATTGACTTTCGGTAATGCTACTAGCACATTGCTGTTACCGGAACGAGAGGACGTCGACCATGGATGAACAGTTCTGGACGCCCGTTGCCCTCGCACTGGCCACAAGGACCGCCGAGACGCTCGCTGAGGGCGCCAAATCCGCGATCACCGCCTTGGTGACAGTGGTACGGCGCCGGTTCGAACGCAGACCCGACGCCCAGGCCGCTCTCGATGCCGCCGAGGACGATCCGAGCGACCCCGGACGTATCCAAGCGCTCAGCACCGCTCTCCGAACGGCAGCGGCCGCCGATCCCGACTTCGCCGAGGCGCTGCGCGTTGCGTGGCGGGAGGTGAGCGCCCACGTTGAAGTCCCCGACCCGGGCAATGTCAACCACATCACCGGAGCCATCACCGGCAACGTCGTTCAGGCACGAGACATCAGCGGCGGCGTCACCTTCGGACAGCGGTGACACGCCGGCCGGCGCCCACCCGAACTGCACTCCCCCGGCCGTCGGGCGACCCGCCCGCTGTCAGAGCCCGGGGTCCTCTGCACAGTTGACTGAGGTTGTCTGCACTGCCGGTGGTCGTGGTTGCCGGGGTGGTCAGATCGGCGACCCCCTACACGACGTTCGAGCTCGACGTGGACAGGGCGGCTGGACTAACCGAGCCGCGACGACGTTACGACCGCTCGGCGGTGTAGAGCGCTGTCTTTCGTTCCCTTCGAGCTACTACAGTGCGTGTGTCCGCATCTTCGGTTGTCGACAGGAGACGCCGTGACCGAGCAAGATCCAACGTTGGCGGTGATCGATACGTCGGTGCCTCACCCGGCTAGGCGCTATAACTATTGGCTCGGTGGTAAGGACAATTTCGCCGCTGACCGCGAGTCCGCTGACGCGATCGAGCAGAAGTTTCCCGGTATGCGCGCTGGGGTTCGCGCCAACCGTGACGTGCTCGGCCGGATGACCCGGTATCTGGCCGAGGCCGGTATCCGGCAGTTCCTCGATATCGGCACCGGCCTGCCCACCGAGGACAACACTCACGAGGTGGCCCAGCGCATTGCACCGGACAGCCGGGTGCTGTACGTCGACAACGACCCGCTGGTCATGACGCATGCGCGCGCTCTGCTCACCAGCAACGGCGAAGGAGTCACCAACTACATCGAGGCAGATCTGCGCGACCCGCAGGCCATTCTGTCCGCCCCGCAACTGCGTAACACCCTTGACCTGGCCCAGCCGGTGGCGTTGATGCTCATCGCCATCCTGCATTTCATTCCCGGACCCGGAGAAGCCTGGACCATCGTCAAGCGGCTGATGGACGAGCTTCCCTCCGGCAGTTACCTCGCCGCGACGCATTTCACCTTGGACTTCATGCCGGAGCGCGAGAAGGCCGCCTACCGGCAGATGCTCGACTCCGGCATGAGTGACGTCTGGCCGCGCGACCGTGCCGAGTTCACCGCTTTGTTCGACGGCCTGGAGGTGGTCGACCCGGGGATCGTCCTGGTCTCGCAATGGCGACCGGAGGGCGCGAGCGACCCGGCGGACCCGAGCCGGATCAGCATCTGGGCCGGTGTCGCCCGCAAGCCCTGACGAAGACGACTGCGATGGACGGCCCCGGCGGGGATGGCGGAGCACGGGTGTTGCCCGGCGGAGTTCCTGCCGCCGGCCGCCGCGTCCGGCTATGCCGACCTGTGGCCCGGCCACAGGCTCGGCGGCTCCGGAGGGATGCGCCGACTGGTGAAACAACGCTGGATCGCACGAGATCCCACTCGGCTCAGACCCCTACCGCGGCCGCCGCAGTTGCGTTCGGTAAACGCTGAGAATTGACAGCCAATGACGAACCCATGATCGTCACTGTCGGTAAGAAGAGGCCGTCGGTTCAAGTCCGGCTACCTCGACAGAGGCAAACGCTCCGATGCATGAACCCACGAAGCCTCGACCAAATACCGTTCGTTCGGCTGCCGGGCTCCGTGTCGTCCAACATATGGGTCCGGCGGGATTCGAACCTGCGCCCCACGGCCCTATTGCCACATATCGCGTTAGGACATGTCCTGCGTCACATCGGCTGATCGCCTGCTGTCGGACTGTTCCGGCCTATAGCGAGCGCTACGGATCACACGCCGATCACACAATCGTCCATCGTGGACAATCGAAAGGCCACGCTCCTGGAGAGTTTCCCCAGGCCGTGGCCCTGTTGATCTGGTACGCCGCGTAGGACTTGAACCTACAACCCGCAGATTAAGAGCGCGATTCCGGCGGTGTGGCCGGGTTGCGGTTGGTGTCGGATGACACCGGTCTGTGCCGGTTTTGGGTGGCCCGAAGCCATCACCGCTGCCGCCGTGTGGCGGGCAGTGCCAGTCGGTATGCACGCGGTCGATCACACATCGATCACGCATTCGGCGCGGCCCGGCAAGCGGTCTGGAGGCCTGAACCGACTACCGCTGGGTTGGAAAGGGTCAGTTACCCCTATTGTTGTAGTAGGCGCGGGCGCCGGGTGAGCCGCGCATGGCGCAGAAGGCCCATTGATGGACCGCGTCGGGGATGCGGCGGTTGCGGGCGTAGCGGGCGATGACGACGCGGCGGGTGCCGGAGGCGCGGGTGATCGGTGAGG
>NZ_JBEPDB010000156.1:0-8852 GCF_040300025.1 Dactylosporangium sp. NPDC000555
AAACCGCATACGCGGGCGGCCACGGCTCGGCCGTGCTTGGGCGACACGCCCCGGCGGCGTAGTGACTCGCGCACCGGCACGCGTGCGCGGGCGACCGAGCGCCCCGGCGAACTGGTCGTCGCAGCGCCCGGCCGCCGCCACCCCGCGTTGCCTGCGGTGGCGGTGGCGAACGCGCCCAAACCCGGCAAGCCCGCCGTCGGGTGCCGGGCAGCCGGCGCGCCCCGGACGAGCTCGTCCGGGGCGCGGCAGCCATGAACCGCGGCGAATACGGCCGCGGTCCGGGCAGCGGCTACGAGGCGGCGAGGCCGCGCTCGACGGCCGCGATGATCTGCGGGCGCAGCTCCTCGGGGCGGATGATGGCATCCACGGAGCCGACCTCGACCGCGCGCTGGATGCTGTGCACGCCGTCGAACTCGGCGGCCACCTCGCCCAGCTTCTCCGCCCGTACCGTGGCCCGGACCTCCATGAGCTGCGTGACCAGCGCCGCCCGCTCGCCGCCGGTCGCCGCGGCCACCCGCGCCTCCAGGCCGGACACCCTCGGGTCCTTCGCCGTGCGGGCGTCGACGTCGCCGGAGAAGACCACGGCGGCGGCGGGCGCGCCGCCGATGACGGAGGCGAACGAGCCCTCCACGGCGAGCACGGTCATGTTCGGGTTGAGCGCCTTGGAGAACACCACGAACGCGCCGCCGTGGTAGCGCGAGATCACGCAGAACACGATCGGGCCCTCGAAGTTCACGATCGCCCGGCCGATCTCCGCGCCGTACTCCAGCTGCAGCAGGCGCATCGACTCGGGCGAGCCGTCGAAGCCGGACAGGTTGGCCAGCACGACCAGGGGGCGGTTCCCGCTGGCCGCGTTGATCGCCCGGGCGGCCTTCTTGGACGAGCGCGGGAACAGGGTGCCCGCGGTGTAGGTGTCCGGGCCGTCGGTGGGCGGGAAGCCGCGCCGCGGTACGGACCGGGACTCGATGCCGAGCAGGCACACCGGGATGCCGCCGAGGTGCACGTCCTGCACGACCGCGGTCTCGGCGTCGGCCATGCCCGCCCAGCGTTCCAGGACGGCGTGGTCCTGGTCGGCCAGGGCCCGCATCAGCGTGCGGATGTCGAAGGCCTTCTTGCGGTCGGGGTTGTGCTCGCGGGAGAAGATCTGGCCGACGGTCGTGAAGTCGCTGTCGGGCACCGCGTGCGGGTAGCCGGAGATGTCGCGGTCGAGCGGGTCGGACGTCTCCGCCCGGCGCGGCCGGGGCTCGCCGGGGGCGATGTAGGTGTGGTCGTAGTGCGCCATGAGCACGTTGCGGGCGCCCCGCAGGTCCGGCGCCCAGTACTGGGCCTGGCCGTTGGGGCCCATCACCCGGTCGTAGCCGCCGATGCCGAAGTTGTCCTCGGCCGACACGCCGCCGGAGAAGTCCAGCGACTGCTTGCCGGTCAGCACCATGGCGGAGTCCGGGGTCATCACCAGGATGCCCTTGGTGTGCATGAGCATCGTGGCCTCGGCGTTCCAGTACGGCTGGGCGCCGACGGTGATCCCGGCGACCACGATGTTGATCTCGCCGCCGGCCTGCGTGAACTCGACGATCCGCTTGAGCGCGGCGGCCACCCAGTCCATGTTCTCGGTGCCGGAGCTCATGGAGATCCGGGCGCCCGCCGACAGCGCGAACCAGTCCAGCGGCACGCGCATCCGCTCGGCCAGGTCGAGCGCGGCGATGACGCGTGCGCACTCCGCCTCGGCCAGCGCGCCCAGCGACTTGGTCGGGTCGCCGAGCAGTACCACCCGGATGACGCCCTCGGGGTAGCGCTCGGTCGGGGTGCTCACCACACCGGCGACGATGCCCGCCTTGTTGTGCCCCCGCGGCCGATCGACCGGGACCAGCGCGCCGAGGTCGTTCAGGTCGTGCTCGACGTACGTGCCGTTGGGCCCGGCGAGCATCGCGGTGAGCTCGTACGGGTACGTCGTGCCGCGACGGCGGGCCGAGAGCACCTTCTGCCGGTAGTCGTCGAGCGGCTGGATCGGCTCCGCGGTCGGCGCGGTGACGGACACCTGGATGCCGGCGTCGTAGGAGATCTTGACCGCCATGTCGGTCACCTCGCCGGTGGCCTCGTCGCGGCGGCGGTGCAGGAACAGGACCTCCTCCAGGCCCGCGCCGGCCGTGATCGGCACCACGCGCTGGACGACGAGGTTCAGCTCCTCGATGGTCAGCTCGGTCGGCGGCCAGACGTAGAGGGTGATCCGGTTGGTGTCGAACCGCTTCTTCGCGGGCCGCCCCGCCTGGACCTTGCGGATCGCGTCGAGGCACGCGTCCAGGGCGCCCTCGAGCGCGGGCAGCGCGATGATCCGGCCGTCGGAGTCGCGCAGCGGCGTGAGGTCGCGGACCTGGGCCATCGCCGCCAGCCGCTCGTCGGCCGGGTTGTCCGGGGCGACGCAGTGGAAGACGAAGACCTCCTCGTCCACGGACGGCAACCGGGTCAGGTCGAAGTTGCGCAGCCGCGGCAGTTGCAGGCGCTGGGCGATCAGCGGGTGCAGCCCCCGGATCACCCGGTCCTCGCCCAGGCCCGGCCGGAAGGTGAAGTGGTGGTGCATGGCCGAGCCGGTGCGCCCGGCGACCGACATCGTCACGCGATGCAGCACGTCCAGCAGCCCGGCGTGGTCGAGGATCTCCCGCAGGGTCGCGGCCATCGTGTCCGGGTCGGGCTGCCCGGCCCAGGTGAGGTACACGTCGGCGACGGAGTCCGCTGCGGCCAGCCCGGCGACCTGCTGCAGGGTCGCGGGCAGATCGGCGAAGTCCGTGGCCGCGGCGACGACCCGGAAGCGCTCGCCGTCGCGGTCGTACTCGGCGGTGAAGAACGAGCGCCCCGCGACCTCGACGCAGCGCGCGTCGAGCGCGCCGCGGTTGCCGTAGTAGCGGCGGCTGAGCACCTCGAGCATCGGGCCGTTGTCGGCGCCGGGCGCGCCGATGCGCTGACCGAGCAGCCGCACGAGCGGCTCGGGCGAGGCGACCATGTGCGCGATCCGTTCGGCGCGGTCGGGCGCCGCCGGGTGCTCGTCGAGGTGGCGCAGGTGGCCGCGGACGCCCGCGTACACCTCGGCGCGCTTGCGGCGCAGCATCGGCTGGGCGGCCCAGCGGAACACGATGCTTCGGGCCAGGTCACCGACGACCGGGAACCGCAGCTGGGTGGCGGAGATCAGGTGTTCCAGCGCCTGGCCGACCAGCTCGCGCAGCCCGTCGTCGGGCAGCGGCTCGGTCAGCCACTGCTGCAGGAACGTGACGATGATCGAGACGTCGGCCGACGTGCGCTGCTGCGCCAGGAAGATCCGGAACACGGCCTCTTCCAGCGCGGTCGTGCGCTCGAAGTCGTCGATGCCGTAGTGGGCGAGCACCCGGGCCAGCCGGCTGCGGAAGGTGTCGGGCAGCGCGGCGCGCTCGACGTCGAGGCTCTGCAGATACGTGTGGAAGTACTCCCGCGGGCTGTGCACCCGGTTGTCGGCCCGGCCCTCCTCCCCGGCCGGCCGGTTGCGGCTCAGCTCGGCCAGGTCGGCGAACACCCGCAGCAGCTCGACCTCCTGCTCGATCGGGCGGCGCCCGAGTTCGGCCCGCGCGGCCAGGTACTTCGACAGCGCCCGGCGCTCGTCGCGGGGGTCGAGGTCGTAGCCGAGCAGCAGGCTGCGCAGGTCGGCGATGCCCCGCGCGACCCGGGCCTCGGCGGACAGGCCGGTCGGCTCGGGCGGCAGTTCGAGCTCGACGGCCTCGGTCGCGGTGGCGGCCGGACCGGCGCCGGCCGCGGCCTCGTCACCGATCGGCTCCAGGCGCATCAGCGGCGCGCCGGTCTCCACCTGGCTGCCGACGGAGACCAGGCACTCGCGCAGCCTCGCCTTGAACGGCGCGCGCAGCACGGTCTCCATCTTCATGCTCTCCAGGACGAGCACGGGCGCGCCCGTTTCGACCTCGTCGCCGACGCCGAGCGGGGTCGCGACGACCAGCGCGGGCGCGGGCGAGCGCAGCACGCCGCCCTCGTCGCGGCCGACGCGGTGCGTGATGCCGTCGACCTCGACCAGGTGTACGGGCCCGTGCGTGTCGGTGACGAGCCGGTACCGCCGGCCGTTGACCAGGATCCGGCCGGTGTGCTCGTCGAACCGCTCGAGCTCGGCGTCGACGGTGGACGCCTCGCCGACGCCGACGCGGAACCGGTGCGGCCCGGTCTGCGCGACGGTCACCCGGTAGCCCGCCCCGCGGAGCTTGAGGTCGATCGGCCGGCCGCTCTCGTGCTGCACCTGCGGGCGGCCACCGTGCGCGGTGGACAGCAGCCGCTGCCGCTCGACGAGCGCCTCGTCCTCGTACGCCTCGATCGCGGCGGCGGCCAGCGCGACGCCGGAGTGCTTGGTGGTGACCAGGCGGCCCTGCGCGCGGACCCGGTCGATCCAGCCGGTGTCCGCGCTGGCGTCGATCACCTCGGGCTGGTCGAGCAGGTCGAGCAGGAAGCTCTTGTTGGTGGCGCCACCCTCGATGATCACCGTGGTCTCGGCGACCGCGCGGCGCAGCCGGCCGAGCGCCTCATCGCGGGTGCGGCCGTACGCGATGATCTTGGCGATCATCGAGTCGAAGTCGGCCGGGATCACGTCGCCCTCGCTCACCCCGGTGTCCACCCGGATGCCCGGGCCGCTGGGCAGCGCCAGCCGGACGATCCGGCCGGGCGCCGGAGCGAAGTCGCGGTCGGGGTCCTCGGCGTTGAGCCGGGCCTCGACGGCATGCCCGGCCTCGGCCGGGATCAGGTCGCCGAGCCGGCCGCCGGCGGCCACGTGGAGCTGGGCCTTGACCAGGTCGAAGTCGGTGGTGGCCTCGGTGATCGGGTGCTCGACCTGCAGCCGGGTGTTGACCTCGAGGAAGGCGAACAGCCGCTCGCCCGGGTGGTAGAGGAACTCGACGGTGCCCGCGCCGCGGTAGTCCACGGCCAGCGCGAGCCGCTCGGCCGCCGCCTTCAGCTCCCGGGCCTGCTCGGGGGCGAGCACGGGCGAGGCGGACTCCTCGATGACCTTCTGGTTGCGCCGCTGGACCGAGCAGTCGCGCACGCCCAGCGCCCACGCGGTGCCCTGGCCGTCGGCGATGACCTGCACCTCGACGTGGCGCGCGCCGGTGACCAGGCGCTCCAGGAACACGATGCCGCTGCCGAACGCGCGTTTGGCCTCCAGGCTCGTGCGCTCGTAGGCATCGGCGAGTTCCTCGTCGCTGCGCACGACCCGGATGCCCCGGCCGCCGCCGCCGGCGGTCGCCTTGAGCATCAGCGGGTAGCCGATCTCGGCGGCCGCGCGCGTGGCCGCCTCCAGGTCCTCGACCGCGCCGCGGCTCCACGGCGCCACCGGGACGCCGACCTCCTCGGCGATCAGCTTCGCGCCGATCTTGTCGCCGAGTTTGCGCATGGCGTCGGCGCTCGGGCCGATGAAGGTGACGCCGATCTTGTCGCAGCGCTCGGCGAAGGCGGGGTCCTCGGCGACGAAGCCCCAGCCCACCCAGGCCGCGTCCGCGCGCGTCTCGACCAGCGCGCGCTCGAGGACGTCGTGGTCGAGGTACGGGCGCGCCGACGCGGGCCCGAGGCAGTAGCTGTCGTCGGCCTCGCGGACGAAGGTGGCGGTGCGCTCGGCGTCCGTGTACAGGGCGATGGTCTCGATCGGCGGTGCCCCGGGCACGGCGTTGAGCTCGCGGACGGCGTGGATCAGCCGCATGGCGGCTTCTCCCCGGTTGACGATGGCAATGCGGCTGAACACCGAGTAAGCCTCCCAAAGGTGCGGGAACCACCTCGGGGCAGGGGTACCCGTCCAACAACCCTTGCTCTTACCCTCGGGTAGAGAAACCGCCGGATTCACCACCTGCGGCGGGCGAAAGTTGTGGACACCCACCAAATCACACATGCCGGACCGGGGAGACTCACACCGCCGGCAGCGACGCCAGGAGCTTGCTGTGCGTGTCGCGGATCTGCGCCGCGGCGGCCTTCGTCGCCGGGTCGGAGCCGGCATTGCCCTCGGACGTGGCCAGCGCGACCGTCGCGGTGAGGTGCTCGCGCAGCGCCGCGACCGCCTTCGCCGACCGCTGGTCGGCGGGTGCGTCGCGGACGGCGGCCAGGTCAGCGTCCAGCACCATCCCCGGCATGTCGTGCCCGGCGTGCTCGGCGGGGTTCTCGACCCCGCCGCCCGCGGCGAGCGCGGCCCGCAGCGTCACGAGCTCGGCCCGGTGGCCGTCGGCCCCGCTCGCCGCCACGCCCCGCAGCGCCGGCACGTCCCCGGCCATCTCGAACAACGGCAGCGCGCTGTTGTCGAGCGAGATCATGAGCCGCAGGAACGCGTGGTCGGTCGGACTGAGCACGCCGACCACGTCCGGCCCGCCGCTCGGCGGTACCACCGGCGGCAACCCGGGCTCGTGCGCGGGCCGCGCCCACAGCACCACCACCGCGAACGCGGCGACGAGCACGACCGCGACGGCGAAGACCCGCCGCCACGCGTGCCGGCGCATCGGGTCGTCCTCCGACCACGCCGGCGCGTCCGGCACCGCGGGCGGTGCGGTCGACGTGCCGCCGTCCGCCGGGGCGGGCGAGAGGGCCACGCTCGAGCCGTTGATGTGCTCCTCGCCACCGGGGGTCGTGCTGCTCACGATCTGACCGTAGAGCCGGGACCGGGACGGGTTCTATTAGCTGTACATTAAGTTGTTCCGATGATTTTCGACGCCGGCGAATAACGCTTTTAACCTGAAGATAAGGGAAATCAGGAGCCGATCCGGGTGACCTGGCCGTGCGGCCCGTTCTGCCACCACATGCAGTCCACCAGGTACGCCACGCCGCCCGACGACGAGACGAATTGCACGGCGAGCCGGTTCGGCTCATTCTGCGCCTGCGACACCGAGTAGCCGTCGCGGGGCGTTGCGGTGACGACCGAGACGACGCCGGCCCGGATGCGGATCACGGCGTCGCCACCGTCGGAGCGGAACGACTTGAGGTACACGTCGACGCCGTCCGTTCCGGTCGTGACCGTCCAGCCGTTGACCATCCGGGCCGGGGCGGTGGTGGCGGTGGTCTTCTGTTCGCCCGGTGCCGATGCGCTGCCGCGGGGCGCCGGGGCGCTCGTCGGCGGCGGGAACACGGGGCGGGGGGCCGATGGGACCGTCGGCTCGGGCCGCGGGGAGCCGGTCGCGAGCGCCGGCACGCTCTGCGTGACGGCGTCCCGGTTGCCGCGCTCCTCGTCGGTCGCGACCGGCACCGTGTCCTGGGGCACGGCGGTGCGCAACACGGGCCGCAGCGCGAGCGACGCCACCGCGATGCTCGCGGTCGTGGCCAGGCACCACAGCAGCACCGGTACCGCGCCTCGTCGAACCCGCATCGACGGATCCTCTCACGCGGGTCCGGACAGACGCTCCGTCACGGTGGCGATAGCGTGTTGCCATGCCGCTCATCCTGCTCGTCGAGGACGACGTCGCCGTCTCCGGTGCCCTGTCCCGGGCGCTGACCGACGCCGGGCACGTGGTACGCCCGGTCGGCAACGCCGGATCGGCGCTGCGGGTCATCGCCACCGACCCGCCGGACCTGGTCATCCTCGATCTGGGCCTGCCCGACATGGACGGCCTCGACGTGCTGCGCATGCTGCGCGGCATCTCCAACGCGCCCGTCATCGTGGCGACCGCGCGCCGCTCGGAGCGCGACATCATCCGGCTGCTCGACGCCGGCGCCGACGACTACGTCACCAAGCCGTTCTCCAGCGCCCAGATGTCGGCGCGGATCAACGCGGTGCTACGCCGCGGCCAGGGCACGCCCGGGCCGGCCGCCCCGCCGGCCGGGGTGACGGTCGGCGCGCTGCAGGTCAACCCGCAGCAGCGCTCAGCGTCCATCAACGGCCGGACGCTGCAGCTGACGAAGAAGGAGTTCGACCTCCTGGCATACCTCGCCCAGCGGGCCGGGCGCGTGGTCAGCCGTCGGGAGCTGCTCACCGAGGTGTGGCAGCGCCCGGACAGCTCCCGCGAGGACCAGACGATCGACGTGCACGTGTCGTGGCTGCGGCGCAAGCTGGGCGAGAGCGCCACCGCGCCGCGATATCTGCGCACGTTCCGCGGGGTCGGGGTGATGCTCGTCGACCCGGATCAGGCGCCGGCGTGAGAAGCGCCCTCATACGCCTGTCCTTCGCGATCACCTCGATGATCGCCCTGGCGTTCCTCGTGCCGCTCGCGTACGTCACCAAGCAGATCGCCCACGACCGTGCCCTGGCCGAGGCGCGCTACCAGGCCGACGCGATGGTCGCCGCGCTCGCCTCGGCGCCGGGCAACGGCTCCGGGTTCCTCGACCGTGCCGTGGCGACCGTGCCGGCCGGGCAGTCGGGGCGGCTCGCGGTACACCTGGTGGGGGAATCGACGGTCGGCACGAGCCACGCCGTGTCCTCCGACGTCGACCGGGCGGCCCACCAGCGGCGCTCGCTGACCGCCGACGCGCCCGGCGGCGTCGCCTACCTGCAGACCGTGGTGCTCGACAACGACCGGACCGCCGTCGTGGAGGTGTACGTCTCCGACGCCGACCTGAGCCGGGGCGTCGACGCGGCCTGGTTCGCGCTCGCCGGCCTCGCCGTGGTCCTCGTCGCCGGCTCCACCCTGGTCGCCGACCGGCTCGGCGCGCAGATCGTGCGGGCCACCCGCAAGCTCGCCGACGGTGCCCGCGCGTTCGGCGACGGCGACCTGCACGCCCGGGTCGAGCCCGACGGCCCGCCGGAGCTGCGCGACGCGGCCCGCAGCTTCAACCGCATGGCCGATCAGATGATCGCGTTCGCCGACGCCGAGCGCGAACTGGCCGCGGACCTGTCGCACCGGCTGCGCACCCCGCTCACCGCGCTGCGC
>NZ_JBEPDB010000157.1:0-8344 GCF_040300025.1 Dactylosporangium sp. NPDC000555
GTTGGGAGTCGCCGTGCCGCTGTCCGGGCCCCGGCCGCACCCGGCGGCCACGCCGACGAGCAGCCCGGCGCCGCCCACGGCGTCGCCCGGCACGCCGGGGGTGGATCGGATACCGCAACAACCGGGCCGCCGCACGGTCCGGCCACTGCCCGCGACCGGCGCGGCGTTCCAGCCCACCAAGGCCCGCAAGCTGTCGCAGGGGCCGGCCAAGCGTGCCGTGGCGGTGGTCGAGCCGCGCGCGGCGGAGGACGCCGCCCGGCCGGAGCCGCTGTACGTGCTCGACACCGACGGCTCGTGGGCCCGGGTGGACGTGGTCGATCTGGCGTTCACCCGGGACTGGGGGAACAACACGGCCGATCCGCTGCGGCCCACGGCGGTGTCGCCGGACCGGCGCCTCATCGCGGTGGCGCAGACCGACGAGCTCATCGTCGTCGACGTCACGACCGCGGAGGTGCACCGCACGCCGCTGCCCGGCTACAACGAGCAGGTGATGTGGCGGTCGAACGACCTTGTCCTGGTCACGCGGGACGACGGCGAGCAGTCGACGGCCACGTTCGCCGTCGACTGGCGGGCGCGGACGGCGACGCGGGTCACGGCGAAGCTGTCGGTCTGGAACATGGTCGTGTCGCGGCCGGACGGGCCGGTGCTCGAGCTGCGGGGCACGATCGGCAGCGAGGCCGGTGACGAGCCGATGATGCTGAAGGAGTGGCAGCTGGACCGGGCCGCGCCGGTGCGGGAGGTGCCGGTCGACGGCCGGGCGCTGGCACCGTACGGGGTGGACGAGTGGTACGGCCCCGCCCTGCGCAACGGCACGGACGCGGGCGGCGACCTGGTGGTCCGGGCCGGCTGGGGCCATACGCCGACGTACGGGGGCATCGAGATCGTCGTCGTCGTGGACGTGCGCACCGGGGAGGTGCGGCGCCTGCTCGAGCTGGGCCGGGACCGGTCGAAGGGCTGCTGCCAGCCGCTGGACTGGGTGGACGACCACACGGTCCTGCTGAGTACGGACAAGGAGGGTCTGGTCGCCTGGGACGTGTCGACCGGCGCGATCTCGGTGGTGAGCGCGGGACCGGTCCACGGAACCGTCGCGATCGCACTGCCCTGAATTTCGCGTTAGCCGGCGTTGACACGAAATCGAGGATCCGGGTACCGTCGGCACGGATGGACGCCCCACGCACCTACACCATGCGAGCCCGCGCCGACGCCAAGGCGGCGACCCGGCTGCGCGTGCTGCGCGCCGTGCTCGAGCTGAGCGAGGAGAAGATGACGATCGAGATCACCCTCGACGAGGTCGCCTCCCGCGCGGGCACCAGCGTGCAGACCGTGCTGCGGCACTTCGGCACCCGCGACGCCCTGCTCGACGAGGCCGTCAGGCTGGCCTCGGCCGAGGTCGAGCAGGAGCGGCGGGCGCCCGTCGGCGACGTCGGCGGCGCGATCCAGGCGATCGTCGCCCACTACGAGCGGCGCGGCGACCACGTCCTGCGCCTGCTCGGCCAGGAGCACGACCCGCGGATCGCCGCCGTGGTCGAGCCCGGCAAACGGCTGCACCGCCGCTGGGTCGAGGACGTCTTCCGGCCGCAGCTCGACGCGCGACCTCCCGGCGACCGGGACGCGCTGGTCGACCTGCTCGCGGTCGCCACCGATCTGTACACGTGGAAGCTGCTGCGCCGCGACCGGGGCCTGGACGCCGCGACCACGCGGTCCCGCATGCACACCCTGGTCGCCGCGCTCCTCGCCGGTGACTGACACGGCCGGACACCGGGAAGGAGCGGCATCGTGGACGTCCTCTTCGTCACCCTCGACGCTGGTGGAAACCTGCCGCCGGCGCTCGCGATCGCTCGCGAGGTCGTCCGGCGCGGCGGCACCGCGCGGTTCCTCGGCCACGAGCCGCAGCGCGCGGCCGTCGAGCGGGCCGGCTTCCGGTTCGAGACCGTGCGCGAAGGGCGGCCGTACGACGCGGCAGCGCCCCGCGGCACCGCGTCCGGGCTCCGCGACCTCACCGCGGTCTTCGCCGACCGGGGCATCGGCGCGGACGCGATCCGGCTCGCCCGCGCCGAGCCCACCGACGTGGTCGTCGTGGACTGCCTGCTGCTCGGCACGATCGACGTCCTCGTGCGGGCCGGGCTGCCCACCGTCTCGCTCGTGCACACCCTGTGGAGCTACTTCCAGCGCGCGGCGCACGGCCCGGTCGGCGCCATCCTGCGCCTGCGCGGCATCCGGATGCGCCCGGTCCTGCGGTCGCCGGCCATGAGCCTCGTCACCGTCCGCGCCGACTTCGAGCCGCCGGCCCGGGAGGCGCCGCCGTCGAGCGTCCGCCACGTCGGTCCCGTCCTGCAGGACACGCCGGGCGCCGCCGAGGCCGCGGCCGGACGACCCCGCATCCTCGTCAGCCTGAGCACCACCCGGTTCCCCGGCCAGGACAGGGCCCTGCAGCGAATCCTCGACGCCCTCGACGGCCTGGACGCCGAGGCGGTCGTCACCACCGGACCCACGATCGACCCGGCCACCCTGCGCGCGCCCGGCAACGCCACCGTCCACCGGCAGCTCGACCACGGCAAGATCCTGCCGGGCACGTCGCTGGTGATCGGCCACGGCGGCCACAGCACCGCCGCACGCGCCCTCGCGCACGGCATTCCGCTGCTCGTCCTGCCCATGCACCCGCTCATGGACCAGTCCGCGATCGGCCGGGCGGTGGTCCGGCACGGCGCCGGGCGGATGCTGCCCAAGTCGGCCGGCGCCGGCGCCATCCGCGCTGCCGCCACCGAGCTCCTTGCCGACGGCCCGCACCGCGCGGCCGCGGCCCGGCTCGGCGAGGAGATCCGCGGTCGCGACGGCGCCGTCGTCGCCGTCGACCTGCTCGAGACCCTCCGGCCCGGCGACCGCCTGCGGCCGGAGCGACGGAGCGACGCCGACCGATAGGGCCCTCAGGTGGTGGTCAGGAGCGCGTGGACGCGGGTCAGAAACTCCGTGGCCGCCGCACGGTCGGGCGAGCGGCCCGCGTCGCGGCCCACGGCGTGGCTGTCCAGCGCCGCCTGGATCACGGCGGCCTCGCCCGGGAGGTGCCGCACCGCCCACGCGGCGGCGGCGCGCTTCGGCAACCAGGTGCGCTCCGCGTGGTACCGCAGCGCCCGGCAGGCGTTGAGGACCGCGTTGTCGCCGTGTTCGCCGAGGTGGGCCATTTGGGCGGCGACCGACTCGGCGACGACGGGGAGCAGCACCCGCGAGCGCACCCGCGGCACGAGGTCGGCGAACGGCGGGCCGATCAGGGCGCGGCGCTGCTGGCGGACCATGTCCCGGTCGATCGGATACCAGAAGCTCAGGCCGTCGCCGGGGGCGGTCTCGGCCTTGTACGGCAGCTCGGCGCCCGTGTTGAGGTTCAGCGCGAAGCCGGCCTCGGTGGACAGGCCGGCCAGGGTCGCGCGGTCGTAGAGCACCAACTCGAGGCCGGTCGCCGGGCAGGGCAGCGCGGCGTGGTCGAGCGCCGCGACGACGGCGGCGATCTCGTCGGCCGTGGGCTGCTCGGCGACGGCGAGCAGGTCGACGTCGCTGCGGCCCGGCTGATACGCGTCGAAGGCGAGCGAGCCGGCCGGATACACGCCGACCAGCCGACCGCGGAAGATGCCCTGCAGCCGGTCGACGACCGCGCCGAGGTATCCGTCGAGGATGTTGGTTCTGTCGCTGATCTTGTGATGTGCGTAGGTCACCCGCTCAACAGAACACATTTGCGGAGCAAATCGAGGCCTGCGCGACCGAACATGCACCTTCTTCCGATGTCGCAATAACGTCCACCTGCTGCGCAACAGTTTCCGGTATGCCGGACGGCAGCACTGGGACGGCATCGCCAAAGCGTTGCGACCGGTTTACACGGCAGCGACCGAGGCCGCGGCGAGGAACGCTCCGCCGAGTTCACCGACGCCCGGTGCGCCCGCTGTCCGGCGATCATCAGGTTGTGGGACAACGCCTGGGCGGAGTCCGTGCCGTTCCTGGCGTTCGACACCGAAATCCGCATTGTGGTGTTCCACGAACGCAATCGAGTCGGTCAACACCCGGATCCGCCGCGCGGTCCGGGCCCGCGGCCATTTCCAGAACGAGGCCGCCACGCTGAAGTGCGTCTACCTCGCGGTGATCTCGACCCGACCGGGCAGGGCCGCCGACGCTGGACCATGCGCTGGAAACCAGCACTCAACGCCTTCCAGATGACCTTCGAAGGACGACTCCCCGCAGGCGGCAGGTAGTTCTCAACGAGTCGAGTCACACCGTTGAGTTGACGAACCCATCACCGAGGCCGGCCTGACGCAGCCAGGCCGGCCTCGGTGGGTTCAGGCTTAGCTGATGCCGGCCTGCGCGAGGGTCATGCAGCCGCCATTGACGTACACGAACTTGAGGTGTCCCGCAGTGATCGGACCGTATTCGCCATCGGCACTGACGCCGACCGTTGCCTGCGCCCGCTTCAGCGCCGCCTGGGTGCGGGACCCGAAGTCACCGTCAACGTCGAGGTTCTCCTTGTAGCAGTAGTTCAGGGTGAGCTGGAGGGTGGAAACAGCGGCGTTGTTGTTGCCGTATTTCAGCCCGCACCTCCATGCTCCGTCGCTGGCTGCGGGGTAATACACGATGTTAGTGATCTGACGGCTGCAGTTCGGCGTCGCGGCCTGGGCCGCGCTTCCCGTCGAAACGGCAACACCACCCGTGGTCGCCACCATCACCGCGAGGGCAACAGCCCCCTTCTTGACATTCAAGTCTTCTCCCCGATTTTGGCCCCAGTGCTCGTCGACCTGTGGCGGACAATACAAATTTACGATCTTAAGTCTATCACTGTCAACCACGAGTCCCCATTGCCACCGGCCGCGTCACGTGCCCGCTGCCCAGCCGGGTCGAGCCCCTTCCCGCACCGACCGAGGCACCTTCGACCCCTGGGTCCGGGAAGCGTCGCCCCGCTCGAGCAGGTGAAGGTGAAGATCGGCGTGACGGCCGACAGCGGCTACGGCCCCGTTGCCGCGTTCCACACGAAGTGTCGGTGAGCGCCGAGGCAACCAGCTTCATCAGCCCGCCAGCAGCGGCCCGGCAGTGGCCGGCAAGCTCCCCGGCGGCCTCGACGGCATCTTCCGCCACCTGGACATCGCCCGCGACCCCGCCAACTGGTTCCAGGCGTACCGGCCGCGGTGCCGCCGACGCTGAACGGTTGTGTCGCCGGTAGGTGGTGGCTGGCGGTTGCCCAGGGTGGTGTTGCGCAGCGCGGTGGAGGGCGGCCAGCCGTAGGTGGCCTGGTACTGGGCGGTGAACCGGCTGCGGCCGCGGCGGATCACGCCGTCCGGGTTGCTCACCTGCACGGCGACGCCGCCGGCGGCGGCGCCCGCGCGGTAGACGGCCACCAGCGTCGCGATGCCGGTGGAGTCGAGCATCGTCAGTTGCCGCATGTCCACGACGACCCGCCGGGCGCCCGGCTCGGCCGAGGCCCGGTCGAGCGCCGCCCGCCGCCAGCAGGCGGTGCGACAGGTGCGCCACGGCGTTGCCGGCCCAGCCGCGGCCCCGCTCGGCGGGCGGCGTGTACACCGGGCCGAGGCGCACCGTGCCGAAGGCGGGCGGGGTGGCCCCGACCATGTGCACCGGACGGTCCCGATCGTCGACTCAGAGGTGTACGTGCCCGGCCTCGATCCGGCGCAGCATGTCCTCCCGGCTCGGCGGCTCGTGCGCGGAGGACCCGCGCGGGCGCCCGGCCTGCTCGTCGGCGTCGCCGCCGAACGCCGCGTACCACTCGACCGTCACGTCGAGGTCGTCCCGCCCGGCGGGGCGCAGCCGCCCAGGCGCCGGGGCCGGCCAGGCCAGCTCGAACAGCCGGGTGGGCCGGGACACCTCGACCCGCCCGCCGCCGAGGCGGGCCAACTCCTGCGCGCACAGGGCGGCCGCCGGCAGCGCCCCGTTGACGCCGAGCGTCTCCTCGCCCCGGGCGTGCAGGGCGCCGGCCGGGGCGAGCGCGGCCCCGTCGGGCATCGGCAGCAGGTACGGCGGGCGCGGCTCGAACGGCGCGGTCCGCATCCCGCCCCCGATCAACCGGCTCAAGATGCTCAAGCGGCAAATGTTCGGTCGCGCAGGCCTCGATTTGCTCCGCAAACGTGTTCTGTTGAGCGGGTGACCACTACGCACATCACAAGATCAGCGACAGAACCAGGATGTTCACCCGCTCAGCTACAGTCCGGTCGAGCCACGTTCGCCGCCAACGTCGATACGTCATCGACGGAAACGCCAGCCTGTCTTGCTGGCCGGGCCGCCCGGGACAGCCCGGGCGGCGCAGCGGCGCAACTTACTTCTTCTTCTTGTTCTTCTTCTTGTCCTTCTTCGACTTCTTCGCCATGGTGGATCACCTCCAAGGGGTCGACGACTCATCAGACAGTACGGCTAAATTCCCGATGAACAAAGGCTTTCCCGAAGATTTCCATGAAACGACCGTCACACCTCCGTTGTCTACTGTGGACTTTCATCGCGCACCTCGTCGCCTGTACGTGTGGCGTATCATGGCTGTGACATGCGATCGAATCTTCGATACAGTCATCGTGAAATGAGGTGAGTATGACTGCACCGAACAACGGGCGTTCGTATCACGCGCCACGGCGTGTCGCGGCCGCCACGGCCACCCGGGAGGCGATCATGGCCGCGGCGGAGCGCCTGTTCGCCCGGCGCGGCTACGCGGCGACGACCATGGCGGCGATCGCCGAGGAGGCCGGGGTCACGCCCAAGTCGGTGTATGCGCTCGCCGACAAGCCCGGACTGCTGCTGCTCGCCGTGGACCGGCCCGAGCCCGCCTCCGCTTCCGCTTCCGGGCCCGAGGACGTCATCGGCGGGCTGCTGCGGCGATATCCCATGCAGCGGGCGTTCGAGGAGGCCGCGGCCGCCGAGCCGGCGCTGCGCGAGGCGTGGCGGCGGCACGAGCGGCGGCGGCGCGCCGAGCTCAAGCGCCTGGCGCGCGCCGCGGCCGACGCCGGCCGGCTGAGGCCGGGGCTGACGGTCGGTCGGGCCACCGACACGCTGTGGGCGCTGATCACCTGGCACACCGTGGCACTGCTCGTCGAGCAGCGCGGGTGGGGCCGGGCCAAGGTCGCCGAGTGGCTCGACCAGCTGCTGGAGACCGTGCTCACCGGCGACGGCCGGCCGCGGGACTGACCCGGGGCGCCCTCGCGGTGGTGCCGATCACTCCGGGGGCCCGCGACGGCGCGGGAGGGCAAGAACCGGAGCACGCTTACCGCCATGACCGCCGCCGCTCCGGCCGCCCGCCGGTTCGCCGCCTTGCGCAACCGTGACTGCCGGCCGTATCTCTTCGGAGCGGCGCTGTCGATGATGGCCGACAACATCGAGCACGTCATCACGTACTGGGTGCTGTGGCAGAAGTTTCACTCCGAGGCGCTCGCCGGCTTCCAGGTGATCAGCCACTGGGTGCCGTTCCTGCTGCTGTCGGTGTGGTTCGGCGGCCTCGCCGACCGCTACGACTGCCGGCGCGTCATCCAGGCCGCCCAGATCCTGTTCATGTTGGTGTCGCTGGCCTGGGGCATCCTGTTCATCACCGACTCGCTGCGGATCTGGGAGGCGTGCCTGCTGCTGGTGCTGCACGGCATCGCGGGCTCGTTGTGGGGCCCCGGCGAGCAGCTGATGCTGCACGACTTCGTCGGCGACGAGGAACTGGCCTCGGCGGTACGCCTGAACGCGACCTTCCGCAGCCTCGGTGTCCTCTTCGGCCCGGCGGTCGGCTCCGCGCTGCTGCTGCAGCTGGGCCCGAAGGCCGGCATCCTGGTCAACATCGCGTTCTACCTGCCGCTGACGCTCTTCCTGTTCCGCACCCGCTTCACCGGGCACACCCGCCGCACGGGCGCCCCCGCCCAGCGCGCCGGCCTGTTCGACTCGGTGAAGGTCCTGCGGCGCGTCGCCGGCGACCACACCCTCATCAGCATGATCGTCCTGGCCGGTCTGGCGTCGTTCTTTGTCGGCACGTCGCTGCAGGCCACGATGCCGAGCTTCGCCGGCGACCTGGGCGGCGACCCGACCGACGTCTACGGCGTGCTGCTGTTCGCCGCCGGCGCCGGCGGTGTCCTCGGCGGCATCCTGCTCGAGGCGACCGGCCGCATCCGTCCCACGGTCCGCGCCGCGCTGGTGACCACCCTGCTGTACGGCGTGAGCACCCTCCTGTTCGCCCTGACCCGCGACTACACCCTCGCCGTGGTCCTGCTGTTCATCGGCGGCGTGGCCAACCTGGCGTCGATGGCGATCGGCCAGACCGTCACCCAGCTGCGCGCCCCGGCCGCCGAGCGCGGTCGCGTGATCGGCGTCTACAACGTCTCGGCCAGCGGCCTGCGCGCCG
>NZ_JBEPDB010000158.1:0-8184 GCF_040300025.1 Dactylosporangium sp. NPDC000555
GAACCCAACATCGCCCGCGCCACCAGACGCGCCAACCGCCGCACCCACGACCTGATCAGCGCCGTGACCAGCACACCGAGAACGCAATAGCCCTGGGCCGATACGCGACTGGGCGAGCGGTCATGGCAGCGCGCTCAACGGTGCTACAGCCTCACGGAACCGCTCAGCAGCCCGTTCGAGATAGGTTTCCCAGGCGGTGGCGGTTCGCGCTTCTGCCGGCTGCGGGAACGGGATCCGCACCGTGGCCAGCCGCACGGGGGTCGATGCGCCGTCGCGGCCGCGATGCCAGCTCCGGATCGTGCCCTCGCCTGGATAGATCAGTACACGCTCGACGGTACCGACTGGATCGTCGAGAAGGTGGGCGTAGGAGAATCTGATATTGATCGCTGCGGTGCGGGGGCTTACTCCGAGCGAGCGTCTTGTACGTGATCGCCGACACATTTGCTGGACGGTGTCGACCTCGGCACCGAACTCCTCCCGCAGCTCCCGGATCATAGCCTGCTCCACCGACGCGTCGCCCGGCTCGACCCCGCCGCCAGGAGTCGTCCAGTACGGCCCCAGCCCCGGTTTCGTCCGCCTGATCAGCAACAACTGTCCGTGGCGGTCGATAGGAATCGCCCTAGCAGCTCGCCTGACCACCTCACGCATCGGCGCCCTGAAGCCAGCCCAAGAGATCCGCCTGTCCCGGCGACTCGTCCACCGATCTTTGCAGCGCGGTGTCAGGCTGGCGCTCGGCCGTGTACAGCGCAGTCACGTAGTGATCCACTACCGAGCCGCCGGGCTGGCAGACGATGATCTCCGCCACGTCGTCGAGGAACCCCTCGCGGCGAGCAGGGTCGAGCTCACGCACGTTCGGGAACGTCGCCCACAATGCCCGCGCGGCGGCCGGCGTCAACGGGTTATCCCAGCGGATCAGTTCGACGTGGACCGGGCCGAACCAGCCGCCCGCTGCCAGTTCCGCCGTCCGGTCACCGACCCGCATCGGTGCCGGCATCTCGGCCGGATCCCGCACCTCGTCGGGCATCCACCGCCGGTACAGCTCCTGCAGATCGGCGCGCCAGGCCGGGGTGCGGTCCGGGTCGCCGAACACGGTCCACCACACCGCCAGCCAACCACCCGGCCGGATCAGCCCGGCCAGCCGGCGCACCGCGACATCGGCATCCAGCCAGTGCAACGCGGTCGCGCACACCGCCAGGTCAAACCCTTCGCTGGGCAGTTCCACGGCAGCGAAGTCGCCCTCCACTACCGTCACGTCGCGACCTGCGAGGTTCGCCCGCAGCCGGGCCGCCAGCCCGGCGCCCAACTCCACCGCCACCACCGACGCGCCCTCAGCCACCAGCCGACCGGTCACCTGCCCGGTGCCCGGCCCGATCTCCAGCACCTGGGCACCGGGGTGCAGCCCGCACTCGGCGAGCACCTCGTAGACCCGCTCCGGGTAGCCCGGCCGGGCAGCGTGGTAATTGTCCGGATCCTCGTCGAAGATGGACCGACGCCGCACCCGTAGATCGTCGTCAGCCACAGCCGACCGCCCTACCGCCGGCCAGACCCCGAACGTGGGAGAAATATCGACGGTTCGTCGAGTGGCCGTAATAATCGCGGTTCTGGCACGTGTTGCGTGATCAACTACTGTTGATCCCCCGCGTGTACGCCGACACGCGGGACGGTGATCGCTGTGGGTGCTCCGTGGGTGCTCGGATGTTCAGGACCGTGGGCAGACCAGCCCGAACCCACCCGGATTTTCGCGACTGAAGGCACACTGCCATGTCCCACAATGTGGACTGGCAACATCCGGACCAGGCAATGCGCGTCAGGACGGAAACGGATGTGAGCGGTGGTGGGCGGACGGGGTACCCTATGTGCGCGGGCTGCTAGCTCAATGGCAGAGCTGCGGACTTTTAATCCGTAGGTTCAGGGTTCGAGTCCCTGGCGGCCCACAGTTTTTCCTAGGTCAGAGCCGGTGCCCCAGGTGGCGGCTCCGACGTCTAGGGCCGCGTACAGCACCGAAGTACAGCAGCAGCCGTCGTCCGCCAGTGGTGTTTGCCCGGCTGCAGCACACGTACGCCGAGCCTTCGTCGCTAAGGATGCAGATCGGCCAATCGGCGCAGCAGGAGGTTGGTCTGCTGCTCCATGAGACCTGCACGCTCCTTGGTTAGCGCTTCGAACTCGCCGTGTGCAGCAGAGTTCCGGATGCCGCCACATTGTTCTAGATCTTTTACGTCTTGAGCGGAAAGCACGCTGGCCTGCCGCAATGCGGCACTAAGGGTACTGATGGTTGGTCGGGGTGGAAGCTGCACATTTCGTGCGCCGGCTAGGGCGCGCAGCGCGACCTCCAAAGCGGCGCCGCATAAAAACGATCGGCGCTGCCGGGTGCGTGAGAGGATCTTCGTTGAGGCGACGAACCTGACTCATTACGTCGGTACTTACAAGAGCGGCTTCATCCCACTCCCGGACGCCTAAGATCTCGACCATGCCAGCTTCGACCTGTTCGGCCCATGTGGAGAGCAAGTCTGCTAGCTAGTCCTCCTTTCCCCCGTGTGGGCGGCCCGTTCCGGGCTGAAAACCGTCGGGCCCTTGTGCGCCGTCGTGGTTGCGGCCACGGTGGTTGATGTCGTCCGCAGACGTCGGCGCTGCTTGGTTCCATCGAGGCCGTTAGCTAGTCGGATGCGGGTGGCCACGCTGATGGGCCCTCCACTGTTGCCTCGAGCACGCGTTCTAGATTCCCCCTTCCACTGTGGCCGCCGCGGACGACACCCCCAGCATCGTTCGTGGAGTGGGAGAGGAGGAGACGTGCTGGAGGAATCGGAGGACAGGCAGGACGTCGTCGAGCGGGTCGCCGCGCTGGACATCGGCAAGGCCACGTTGGTGTGCTGCACCCGGTTGCTGTGGTTTTCGTACTAGATGACGCTTTGGAACCCCTCAGTGATCTCATTAGCCCGAATGGCCCAGATATTCCGGCAGTCCGACAGCAGGTGGCCGCAAGATCAGTTGGCGCGAAGGGACTATTGATGCACTCATCTGATACGGGTGCGGTCATCTGGCATTGCAACTGCCGAATTGGGTTGTACTGGATCAAGACGCCTACGGCGCAGCCCGCACGCGGTCACCGGCTCGGCGGGCAAGCGGCGCCAGCGCTCCGCGCCGACGCCGTAAACCCGCCCGGCCGGGAACCCGCGCACGGGCCGAGCAGAGTGCTCTTGAAAGAACGCCGGTTAGCTCCAGGCCGTCAAGGGTCCAGCAGCTTTGGGACCTCGGTCCGTCGAGCGCCATGCCGTAGCTCCCGCGGACACCGGTCGCTTCGCTCCCTGCCGGCTGATCCGGTAGTCGCGCTCTTTGCCTCCGGCGGGGCTTCCAGCCGGGGTCTCGGGGTTCCGGTGGGCGCCCCTCCGCAGCCCCCGCCGTCCAGGCAAAGCCGACAGGCCGGCGGCGGGGGCCGCCAAGCGTGGTCGCGGACGTCGCGGTCCGTACTCGCGAGGGCAGCCCCCACCGCCGGCCTGTTCCCCGGAGGGTGGACGACGGGTATACGGAGGGCCTGAAGCGAGGTGGGCGCTACTCGTAGTGGTAGCGGCACTGCACGATCTGGACGGTGTCGTCGACGATCCGGTACACCAGCCGATGTTCCTGATCGATGCGGCGGGACCAGAAGCCGGACCAGTTGCCGCGGAGTTGTTCCGGCTTGCCTTTGCCCTGGTGGCCGTTGCGGCGGATGTCCTCGATCAGCGTGTTGATCCGGCGGAGCATCTGGCGGTCCTGCTGCCAGCTCAGGTAGTCCTCCCAGCCGCGGGAGGCGAACTGGATCTTCACGCGGCGTCCGCGTTGCCGTCCGGGTCGATCAGGTCGTGGACTTCGCCGCCGCCTGCCCGCAGCTCCTCGATGGCCTCGTTCAGCCGGCGGGCGTTGGCGGGGCTGGCCATCAAGTACGCCGTCTCCTTCAAGGACTCGTACTCACGCAGCGAGATGATGACCGCATCCTCGTGACCGGAGCGCGTGACGACGACCTCTTCGGCGTCGTCCACGACCTGGTCGAGAACCTTGGCGAGGTTCTGCCGAACCTCTGAGTAGCTGACGGTGCGCACCGGACCCCCCAAAGCTAACGTACAAGAAATTGTACGTCGCTTCGGCTGGCGTGTCAGGTGCTGACTGCGGCGGCCGGAAGAGTACAGCAGCAAAGTACAGCAACGGATCGCACCGAGCCGGACCATGCCAACACGGAAACCGTTGTGTAGCAACGAATTCGGCTTCACCGCACCGCGTTGCCGCGACTCCGTAGGTTCGGGGTTCGAGTCCCTGGCGGCCCACCACGTGACCTGCGGTTTCTTCCTGGCTATCGGTCCGATGTGGGCCGTAGATGCTTGTTGGCTGCTCGTTGCCGCTTGCGTCGTTTCGGCCGCTTGACGCCATCCGCAGCGGGTTTGACCTGCGGGTTCGGGCCGGGTCCGGCCGCAACGGTGGTGGACTGCTGCGGGGGGGGTGGGTGGCTGGTTGCGGCGGCGGATCTTGTCCCGCACGCCTCTGGCGGTGGTGAGGACGAGTCGGGCGGTGGCTTCGGCGGCTTTGTGCTGGGCGGGTTGTCTGTTCCGGCAGACACCCCGTCACGATGTCGGCGGGTCCACCGGCCTGGCTCGCTGCGGGTAGATCGTCTCGTGCCGAGCCAGCATCGCCACGCACTCGGCGATCTTCCGGGAGCGCGTCTCGGCCCGCTTGACGGCATTGACCCGGCTGATGAGGGCGAAGAGGTTGGTCTTGGTGAGCACCTCGAACATCGCGATCGCCGCCGGGTCGGCGGCGATCGCGGCGTGCAGGTCGGCCGGCACCTCCGCTTCCGACGACGGCGCATAGGCGGCCGTCCACCGCCCATCGGCCTTCGCGGCGTCCACCGCGGCGCGGCCGGCGGGCAGCATCAGGCCGGCCGCCTCCAGCCGGGCCACGTTGGCGACGTTGCGTTGGGACCAGACGCTGCGGGGCCGGCGCGGGGTGAACCGCCTCCAGGAACTCCCCTCGTCGCGCTTGCGGGCCTGCCCGTCGATCCAGCCGAAGCACAGTGCCGCGTCGACCGCCTGCTGCCAGGTCAGCGTGGTGACGGAGCCGCCCTTCCTGGTCAGGGCGAGCCACACGCCAGGGGAGGCGGTGTGGTTGTCCAGCAGCCACGCGCGCAGCGCCGCGCCGTCGGCCACGATCAACTCGTCCAGATCGGCTCCGGCCACCACCGCAGGCTAGCTGACTACCTGAACGCGGCAATGAAGTAGCCAGGATGGCTGAGGTATCCAGCGCGCAACGTGATGCGTCTGCCTAAGCCGCCATCAATGGCGATCCTTCAACTTGTCCACCCGCGGCCCGCTGCCTGTTCGGATGTCCGTTTTCCGCGCGCCGACAGCTGCAAGACCGGGCGCTCTATTCGGCAAAGTCGCGAGCCGGTGGTTACGTGCCCGATGCCATGTAGGCGGCGAGGATGTAGTTCGGGTGCCGGTCGAGGTTGTTGCGGGCTCGGTCGTATCGCGTCGTCGTTCGCGGGTCGGCGTGGCGGGCAGCGATCTGCACGTCGCGGAGGCTAACGCCGGTGTCGAGCATGGTCGTGACGAACGTGTGCCTTGTGTCCGCACTAACCGCGTGCGGCGGCCATCGTGTGGTGATTCGATCGCGGCGACTTCCGGACGATCAAACGGCATTCAGGGTGCAGGTCGTGTTGTGATTCCACGCAGCTGCGGTGATCGAGGTCACGGTCTGGTGCGCGGCTCGGACCCGGGATGGGGCGGTTTATGCGAGGACGGCGGGGTTGCCGTGGAGGTTGCCGTCGCCGCAGGGCCAGGGCCCGTTGTCGAGTTGCGCGAGGCCGGTGTTCCGGAAGATGAGCAGTTCGTCGTGCAGGCCGAAGAGCACGTGGCCCTGTTCAAGCAGCAGGATTCTGCTCATCACGGCTCGGTCGTCGTCCTGGGCGAACAGCGTCCGGGTTTGGAGATCGGGATTGACGGTCAGGAGCTTGCCGTCGCGCCAGAGCACGGCCGTGCCGTGGGCGTCCAGCGCTGGATAGGTGGTGTAGTAGCCGCTCAGCGGCGGGCCGTTGCTCAGGGAACTGTCGGGTTTGAGGACACGGAACCGGGACCGCGACGGAGTGATGTTCTCCGATTCGGGGCCCCTGATGGTGCCGTGGTGATCGACGAGCATCATGCCGTGGCTGGGCCAGGTCTGTTGCGCGTGCCCTTCCGGGTCGTACTGCGTTGTCGTAAACGCGCCGTAGCCTTGCTGTCCGATCAGGAAAGAGCCGGCTCCGGTGATGGCCTTGTGCTGGTAGGGGCCCGGCTGGGTGGTTGTGACGATCCGGCCGGTGGCGGTGTCGAGAATGGTGCAGACTCCGATGCTGCTGCTGCCATCGGTGATGCCGACCAGTATTCGGTTGGCGGATGACCTCACCTGCTGGGTCCACGGCGGTGAGCACCGTGGCGTCGAAGTTGCGCCCGTCGTAACTGGTCACGAAGATCGGGCCAGTTGAGTCGTTGGTGGCGAGGCCCCAGACCTGCCCTGGCATGACCACTCGGTCTGGGCTCATTTGCGGTTGATCCTTCCGACGCGTTGTCGTCAGCACGATAGCGCTCGGGGCACGCTCAGCACGGCCTGATCTGGGCGGCGCGCGTCGGCAGGCGCCTCACGTTGCGTGTTGGTCCGGCAGCCCGCAGGCGGGCGATCTCGTCATGTTGGGCGGCGAGCCGGGACAGCGCTTCGGTTTTGAATGCGGCGAGTTCGGCGATGGTCTCGTCGCGTTCGGTCAGCCGTTGGCGCAGAGCGGTGTTCTCGGCTTTCAGCCGGGCAATCTGTGCCAGGCGCGGGTCGGGAACAGTCCCTGCCTGCTGGAGGGTGTGATGGCAGCCATGCATCACCGTGCGTCACCTGCAGCGATGAACGCCAGAGCTCCTGTCGCGGCAGATCAGTGCGTGGTGAGCAGGCTTTCGAGCGTGTGTAGGCCGGGTCCTTGGAGGTCGGCAACGGCGGCGGGCCGTCCAGCGGTGGCCATCGCCAGGGCCTCGATGGGGCCGCGTACCTCGGGGCCGTGCCCGGTGACCCAATCGGTGTCGGTGGCAGCGAGAGTGAGCCCGTTGAGCCGGCCTGCCGGGGCGAGCGCGCGGGCGACTGCGGGTGAGACGAGGTAGTCCAACAGGGTACGCCAGTGCTCTATGGGTACATCGACGGTCAGGCCTAGTGGTCTGGCTATGTCGCGCAGGTGGAGGCAGGTCTCGGCGAACGGTCCCATCGGGCCGACTCGCGGTGGGCTCACCTTGTCGGTGGCGTGTTCGCGGAGAATGGTGATGAGCTGCGTCGGGGGTGTCCGGGCGAGTCGTCTGGTGAAATGGTCGACGGTCTTGTTGGTGTCGCCCCGGTAGCGCATCGCGGTGAAGAAGAACCGCGGAAAACTGGCGATCATGGGTTGGGCGAGGTGCGCCGCCATGTGGCGCACGGTCCATCCGGAACACAGTGTGGGCGCGTTCCAATCGGCATCGTCCAGCGATTTGAAAACATCCACGATCATCAGCCGGTTGCGGCTGGTCCAGGTGTAGATCTGCTGGTCATTGATCATGCTCGTCTCCTCCGTGATCGTGGAGCTGAAGTGCTCGCCGGCGCACGTCACGGTTCAGTGCGTGCAGTACCTTGACGGCCGCGGCGATCTCCTGGGTGGTGCAGTCCTGTGCCATCTGCGACAGGTGTCGCCGCTCGTCGTCGCCGACTCGGCCGATCACCTCGGAGCCGACGTCGGTGAGTGCGATGAGGACCGAACGCCGGTGCTCGGGGTTGGCGCGGCTCTCGACATGGTTTCGCTCGATCAGATCGTCGACGTGACGCTGCACGCCCTGTCGAGCAAGGTCCAAGCGTTCGCCGATGGCAGGGACCGTGGCAGGACCATGCTCGGCGAGCACTTCGAGGACCGCACGCATTCCGACGGTCAGGCCCAGTGGCTTCAGCGATCCCTCGACCACCCGGGCGGAGTTGAGCACGAGTGGCCGGACTTGCTGAAGAACCTCGTAGAGACGGGAGCCCCGATCTCGCAACATGACAACAATGATGTCATATAAGCGTGTCGTGGCAGGCTCCCGTCCACCCACTTATCGGCTACTTATCTACTGGTGCTACGACCGCAGCCCGGCCAGGCTGGGTCGAGGTGATCGGCAGGGTCGCTCTCTCATCGGCTGCCCACTGCTG
>NZ_JBEPDB010000159.1:0-8115 GCF_040300025.1 Dactylosporangium sp. NPDC000555
GCCGCGCCCGCCAGCCGGGCCGCCGCCTACGGCCGGGCATTCTGGTGGGCGCTGGCCTTCAGCGCCCTGACGTTCGCAGCCGGCGCCCTCTACCCGCGCCGCGCCCCCACCCGGCCGACGTCCTGACCGCCCGGTGCCACCAAGGAGACGACAGCGATGACCACGAACCCCGGCCCCCGCGCCGGCCTGCGCATCATGAGCGTGCACGCCCACCCCGACGACGAGTCCAGCAAGGGCGCGGCGACCCTGGTCAAGTACCGCAAGGAGGGCGCCTCGGCCCTGGTGTGCACCATGACCGGCGGCGAGCGCGGCGACGTGCTGAATCCTCGGCTCGACCGGCCGGAGGTGTGGCGCGAACTGCCGGCCCGCCGGCGCGCCGAGATGGAGCGCGCCCGCCGCATCCTAGGCGTGGAACAGCGCTTCCTCGGGTTCACCGACTCCGGCCTGCCCAAGGCCGGCCGGCCGCTGCCCGCCGACTGCTTCGCGGTGCAGCCGCTTGAAGTGGCCGCGCGGCCCCTGGTCGCGGCGGTGCGCGAGTTCCGCCCGCACGTGCTGGTGACCTACGACGAGAACGGCGGCTATCCGCACCCCGACCACATCATGGCCAACCGGGCCGGGGTCGAGGCGTTCCACGTCGCCGGCGACCCGGGCCGCTACCCAGGCACCGGGGACCCGTGGCAGCCACTGAAGCTGTACTACACCTGCGCCTTCAGCAAGGAGTACTTCACCGCCATCGACGCCGCGATGACCGGCGCCGGCCTGGACTCACCGGCCCGCGCCATCCTCGACGACTGGCCAGCCGGCTGGCCCACCTGGCCCATTACCACCCAGGTGGAGTGCGCCGAGTACTTCCCTGTACGCCGCGCCGCCCTGCTGGCCCACGAGACCCAGGTCAACCCCGACGGCCCGGAGCTGTCCTGCCCGTTGGAGCTGGAGATGCGGGCCTGGCCGACCGAGGACTACCACCTCGTGACGAGCGCGGTGCCCACCCAGCAGCCCGAGCACGACCTGTTCGCCGGGGTCCGCCCCGACGGTGCCTGAGCCGGCGCCGGGGCCGACGCCCCGGCCGGGCCGGGCCGGGTCAAGCCGGGCTCAAAGCGGGCTACAGCGCGAGCCGGGACGCTGGGCGCAACCCATGACACCCGAAGTGAGGCACTGCATGCGAATTGTCCGCTATCACGAACACGGCGACCCCGAGGTCCTGCGGGTCGACGAGGCGCCGCTGCCCGAGCCCGGTCCCGGCCTGGTGCGCCTGCGGTCGGAGGCGATCGGCGTCAACTTCGCCGGCCTGCAGGAGCGGGCCGGGATCTTCTACGGCCGACAGGCCCCGCTGCCGGCCTGCCCCGGCGGCGACGTCGCCGGCGTGGTCGACGCCGTCGGCCCCGGCGTCACCGGCGTCGAGCCGGGCGCACGGGTGGCGAGCATCATCTTCCACGACTCGTACGCCGACTACGTGCTCGCCCGGGCGCACGACCTGGTGCCAGTGCCGGAGGGCATGGACGCCGCCGAGGCCACCATGCTGTCCTCGCCCGGCCAGGTCGGGCTCGAGGTGGTCAAGGCGGCCCGGCTCGCGGCCGGCGAGTCGGTGCTGGTGCACGCTGCGGCCGGCGCGATCGGGCACCTGGTCGTGCAGATGGCCAAGGCGCTCGGCGCCGGCCAGGTGGTCGCCGCGGCGAACTCGCCCGAGAAGCTCGACTTCGCCCGGTCACTGGGCGCGGACGCGGGCGTCGACTACAGCGCGCCCGGCTGGGCGGACGAGGTCCGGGCCCTGACCGGCGGGGCCGGCGTCGACGTGGTGCTCGACAGCGTCGGCGCGGACGTCACCGGCCTGAGCATCGCCCTGCTCAAGCCGTACGGCCGGCTCGTGTTCTACGGCTCGGCGGGCGGCGGGCGGCGCCTGCCTGCCGTGTCGATGGCGGAGCTCGCCGGGATCCGGTACGTCACCCACTTCAACATGGCGGCGCTTGACGGCGACCTCGCCGCGATCGAGGAGACCGCCCGCACCGTCAGCGAGATGGTGCTGTCCGGCCGCGTGCGCCCGGTCGTGCACGCGCAGCTGCCGCTGACCGAGGCCGCGAAGGCCCACCGGCTCATGGAGGAACGCACCCAGCTCGGGCGTGTCGTCCTCGTGCCCTGACCTACCCCGAAGGAACGGCATGACTACTACCGTGAAACCGGGGCCGGCCTTCGCCGAGGCCGGCGACCGGATCGACCCGGCCCTGCTCAAGCTCGGCGTCGTGCTCATCCTCGGCACCATCGTCGCGGTGCTCGACGCCACCATCGTCAGCGTCGGCATCGACTCGATCCGGCGCGACCTGGGCAGCCCGCTGGACACCGTGCAGTGGGTGACCACCGGCTACCTACTGTCGTTCGCCCTCATCGCCCCGGTCAGCGGCTGGGCCACCGAGCGCTTCGGAGCGAAGCGGGTGTGGATGGCGTCGCTCGGCTGCTTCATCGTCTGCTCGGCCCTGTGCGGGCTGGCCTGGTCGATCACCTCGCTGATCGTCTTCCGCATCCTGCAGGGCATGGGCGGCGGCCTCATCCAGCCGCTGGGCCAGACGATGATCGCGCAGGCGCACGGCCCGCGCCGGCTCGGCCGGGTGATGAGCCTGCTCGTGCTGCCGCTGACGTTCGCGCCGCTGCTCGGCCCGGTCGTCGGCGGCCTGGTCCTGGCCCGGCTGAGCTGGCCGTGGATCTTCTACATCGCGGGGTTCGAAGCTCAGGGAAGAAGCCGAAGCTCCACCGTTCCATCCGGTGGGGCAGGCGAGGGGAATGACCGAAAGGGCGACGTGAGGAATCCTCGATGATGTCCCGTGAAGCGGAACCCCGGACGATGGATGCGTTGCCGGGGTATAGGACCTGCGCCGTGGTGGAGCGGCAGACGGCGGTCAAAGATTTGTCGTTGACCGTGGGAGCACCGTCGGTCCCGGGATAGAGAGGACGCCCGACCCGGTCGCGTCTCGCGCATGCGGAACGTGGAAACCCCGCCGTGGTCCAGGATACGGATCGTCGTGCCTGGTAGGCCAACCGTGAGGGAAGCGGAAACCTTCGGCGGGAACAGGATGCCCAAGAAGCAAATGCCAGCAGCCGAAAGGCGGCAGGAAACCGTGAGCATGAAGGCCGGCCCTCCGTCGGTCGTTCACGGATAACTGGCTGGATACCGGGCCTGGTGTCCGGGCACGAGAGTGCGCTGACGTGTGGCAGGTGAGCCTTTGAAATGCGTTGCCGAAGAAGCCGGAACCGAAGGGCAAGTTAGACACTGATGGTGAACGGACCGGAGGACGCACTCCCCGAGTGGGACGCCATTGACTGGCGCACGCACGAGGAGCACGTACGGCGGACACGGCAGCGGATCTTCAAGGCGGTGCGGGAGCAGGACTGGGCCACGGCCCGGAACCTGCAGAAGATGATGCTGCGCAGCTGGTCGAACACGCTGGTCAGCGTGCGACAGGTGACGCAGCGCAACGCTGGTCGCAGGACGGCCGGAGTGGATGGTGAGGTCGCGTTGACTTCGCCGGCCAGGGCGGAGCTTGCGGTGCGAGTGCACCGTTCGGTGAAGTCGTGGGATCCACTGCCGGTCAAGCGGATCTACATACCGAAGGCCAATGGGAAACAGCGCCCGCTCGGTATTCCCGTCGTGATGGACCGGTGTCATCAGGCCCGGGTCAGAAACGCGCTGGAACCGGAGTGGGAGGCACGGTTCGAACCCCGTTCCTACGGGTTCAGGCCGGGCCGCGGTTGTCAGGACGCGATCGGCGCGGCTTTCACGACGCTGCACGGCAGCAACGCCAAACGGGTGTGGCTGCTGGACGCGGACCTGTCCGCGGCGTTCGACAGGATCGATCACCACCACCTTATGTCTATGATCGGAGACTTCCCGGCCAGGGAACCGATCCGGCGATGGCTCAGGGCTGGGTTTTCGAGCGCGGTAAGGGGTTCGCGCCCACAGCGGAGGGAACTCCGCAGGGTGGGGTGATCTCCCCACTGTTGTTGAACGTCGCGCTGCATGGGCTGGAGGAGGCTGCCGGAGTCCGATACCGCCCCACCGGCGCACATGCCGGAGAGGCGAGGGCGGACAGCCCGATCTTGATCAGGTACGCCGACGACTTCACGGTCTGCTGCCATACCAGACAGCAGGCCGAGCAGATCCAGGCACAGCTTGCTGCATGGCTCGGCCCGAGGGGTCTGGCCTTGAACGAGGACAAGACGAAGATCAAGCCGCTCGACGAAGGTGTGGATTTTCTCGGGTTCACCATCCGCCGGTTTCACGGCGGGAAGCTGCTGATCAAGCCGAGCAAACAGGCGGTCAGGCGGCTCCGGGAACGGCTCGCGGCCGAGATGCGCGCCCTACGCGGCTCGAACGCGATGGCGGTCATCGCCCGCCTCAACCCGATCATCCGGGGATGGGCGGCCTACTACCGGACGGTGGTGTCCAGCAAGGTCTTTCACAAGCTGGACGCCTATCTGTGGCGGCTGCTCTACAAATGGGCCAGCCACACCCACAGGAAGAAGCCGAAGAAGTGGATCGTTGCCCGCTACTTCGGCAGGTTCAACAAGTTCAGGAACGACCGATGGGTGTTCGGTGACCGCGAAAGCGGCGCCTATCTCGACAGGTTTTCCTGGACCGACATCGTCCGGCACCAGCTGGTCCGGGGCGGGGCATCACCTGATGACCCGGCCCAAGCCGACTACTGGGCCGCGCCACGGCGACGGGTCAAACCCCCGCTGGACAGTTACACGCTGCGCCTGCTCACCAAGCAGGACGGCCGCTGCCCACTCTGCGGAGACCCTTTGCTGTCAGCAGAACAACCACCACAATCCCCACACGAGTGGGGACGGTGGTGGCTGCACGTCACCCGCAAGGCGATCAATTACGACTACCTCGCCCTCTACGGGAGACCCGGCACGCCGGACGGCAGCACACAGACCCGCCTCGTTCACGCATCCTGCGGACGCAGGAGACCAGCACATCGAACCCACACGCCCAAGCGGCTTGCTTGAGCCGGATGCCGCGATGAGTGGCACGTCCGGTTCTGAGGGGGCTCCGGCGCGGCAACGCGCCGGAGCTACCCGACCTCAATGGTGGAGATGGTCTGTCTCGACACCTCGGCGCCGTAGACATCGGACGGCTTCCTCAGCCCGGACCGAATCCTGCCACGGCGCACGCGGGCGCACCTTCCACACGATGCCGTCGCGTACACGCTGCACACCGCCCGCAGCGAGGAGCCGTATCGGCGGGTGGTGCTCGGCACCCACCACGATGAGATCGTCCGGTCCCGACGTGGTGCTCGGCCAGAGCCTCGGCGAGATCACCGCGGCCGCGGCGGCCGGGCTTCTGGGCACGGATCGAGAAACAGTTGCAGGCCGACGCTGACGCGGCCGGGGACCTGGACTGGTGCGGGCAAGTGGACTCCACCGCCGGCGTCGGCCGGTGCGAGCTGTGCGAGCAACGATCCCAGGAGCAGGTGCACCAGGTCTCCGAGCTCGCCACCTCACAACGCCGGACCAGCCACAACCGCTGTGGGCACACCAGATGGCCAGGATGCGGCGCAAGACTTTGATCGTGTGCCCGCCCTGCCACGACGGCATCCACGACCGGCAACCTGCCATCACGCTCACGTAGCAGTCACCGGAGAGCCCGTTGCCGGGAGAACTGGCACGGCGGGTTCGGACCGGGGCCGCTGGAAGAAGGACCCAATGAGGGAACCTCGCCAGCGGCCTACCGGTGCGATGTCGATTCCCGGCGGCGCGTACGGAAGTTCCGTACGAGGCAACCCGGCTCAGCCGGTGACGCGTTTGCCGTACTGGAGGATGACGTCACGCATGGAACCCATCCGGTACCGGTCCACGGTGCTCGACATCGCGGCGACCTCGTCCAGGGATCGGGGCGACGTCGATGCCGGTCTGTCTGGCGTGCTCACACAGGTCCCGCAGCGTCAGGGCCTCGTCCCGGGTGTCTCCGTCATGGTCGCGGGCGCACAGGCGGATCAGGCGGACCCGAAACTGTTCGGCGGTGATCCATTCGCGGGGCAGGTGAGCCGCCCACCGATTCGTAGCGTACTGGCGCCGACACGTCCGGCTGGAACGATCCGACGCCGTCGTGGGGCTCGCCGGCCGGCCGAGCACCGATCGACCGCGCCTCCAGCTCCGCGCCAACGCCCTGTCCGGCGGCATGACCGCGCGCTGATCTTGGGCCTGGTGGGCTCAGCGTAGTTCGAACCAGCATCCCGAGCGCGGTCGGGTCCTGTCACGCATCGGGGTGGCCGAGCCCAACTTGGGTGCGTGTTTCACTACACAGTGATCGGGGTTTCGGGCTCCATGTCGTAGGAGGCTTGCAGTTGCCTGGGTCGGGTTCCCAGGCCGTCCTTCGTCTTCCGATCCCACGGCATCTGCTGAAGGCTCTTGGTCTCGTCGATCATCGACTTGGGTTCCAGGTTGCGATAGGTGTCTACTTCGCCGGCGGCGACGGCCGTCATCGTGGCGTACACGGGCTCGGGATCGAATTGAGCGCGAGGAAAGGCGAGTTTCGAGTAGTCGAAGAGTCGCTCGGACGGGTCGTCCTCCCAACTTTGCCAGGTCTGGAACATTCGGTCGTTGAAGCCGGTCAGGAACGGTCCGGGGTTGACGGTGGCGACCTCGACGCCGAACTCCTGCAACTCCAGGGCCATGGTCTCGGCGATGGCCTCCACCGCGTGCTTGGACGCCGAGTAGATGCCGGTGAAGGGATTGACGTTGAGTCCTTCTCGCGAGGAGACCCACACGATACGTCCCTTTCCGCGCTTGACCATCTGCTTGGCGATGCCCTGGGTCAACAGCAGCGGCCCGATGACGTTCACCTCGAATTCCCGGCGGATGTTGACGGCCGGGATGTCGAGCGTCGAGCCGCCCTCGCCGACGCCGGCGTTGTTCACCAGTACTTCGACGTCCCAGGTCAAAGCCTTCCGGCGATCCCCGTCGTCAGTGACATCGAGCTTCTCCACCTGCAACTTCACTCCGCGCTGCGCGGCTTGCTGCTTCAAGGTCTGCACCTGAGCCCAGATTTCCACGGAGGCGATGACGTCGAAGCCTTTCTTCGCCAGCCGCATCGCCACCTCATGTCCAAAGCCAGTGCCGCATCCCGTGATGAGTACCTTGGTCACTGCAGTCTCCTAACCTGCCGCTCCCAGCGTCGGCTCCAGGTAAGGCAGCAGTTGGCCAGGATTCGCCGCACCGACTGGGAGTAGCTGTTTGCCCGACCATTACGGCTACCCTGCCGCGATCCCGTTATCCAGCCGAACTCCGAATCGCCCGGCGACCTCATTCGCCGCACACGCCCATGCCGGCTGGTAGTCGACGATCTCCACGTGGCTCGGCAGGGCAATGACGATCGGCCAGATGCTTGAGTCGGCGGGAGGCGGCATGGCGGTCCATCCGCCCGCCGAGGACGTTCCGCAGGATCGGTCCGTCGGTGCGACCGTCGATAGCGCGTTCGATCGCCCGGGCCACCGCGGGTGGTAGGGGAATCAGGACGACCTTGCCGCCCTTGCCTCGTACCCGTAGGACGCGGTGGCAGTGTTCCTCGCCGAGGTCGGTGATGTTCGACCCGCAGGCTTCGAAGATCCGCGACCCGAGCAGGCTCAGGAGCGCGACCAGGGCGAAGTCGTTCGGGTTTTCCGACATCCGGGCGGGTGATCAGTGCTTCGAACTGCAGGTGCCCGAGCCCGAGGGTCGGGGACTCGGCTGGCACGGCAGGTCGGCGGACGTAGTCGGCTGGTGAGTGCGGCTCGGGGCAATGCCGTTCAGATAAGGCTTCTGCCGAGGTCAGCGTGGTGAGCTGACGTCGATTGTGGAGGCCGGTACGGTGGCTGGCCGTGACGTCATCGATGGCGGAGGAACGGCCGTGGGGTCGGTTGACCGACCATGTCGGGTTGGGTGTGGTGTCGGCCCGGTTCAGTCGTGACCTCCTCGAGGAGGTCCTCAACCGCACGCAGCGGCGGGAGCAGCGGTCCCGGCGGCTGCCGGCGCATGTGATGGTCCGGTTTGTGATCGCGATGGGGTTGTTCTTCGCCGAGTCGTATGACGAGGTGATGCGCCGACTGGTGGGTAACCTGCGCAAACTCGGCTCTTGGGATGACG
>NZ_JBEPDB010000160.1:0-7727 GCF_040300025.1 Dactylosporangium sp. NPDC000555
GCGAGATCGAGCGGCTGCTCGCCGAGCACGGCGGCCGGGTGGTCGAGGCCGAGCGGCCCGACAACGAGGCGTTCGAGCGCGCCGACCTCGCCGGCGCCGACGCGCTCGCGCTGGTCAAGCAGGACGACATCGGCAACCTCGACGCGGCGCTGCAGGCGGCCGCCCGGAGCGGGGCGGTCTGCGCGGCAAGCTGGTGCTGCTCCCCTGACGGGCGCGGGTCACGGCGGCGCGGCGGGGTGCGGAAGGGTGACGGTCACGACCGTGCCGCCGCCCGGGTTCTCCGATATCTCGATGGCGCCGCCGTGGCGCTCGATCACCCGCTGGCAGATCGCCAGGCCCAGCCCGGTGCCGGCGTAGCCCTGGCCGGTGTGCGCCCGGTGGAACTGCGACAGCACCTGCCGGCGCTGGTCGGCGGGGATGCCGATGCCGCGGTCCGCGACGCTGATGCGCACCGCGGGGCCGGCGTGGTCGGCGGCGACGGTGACCTGGGCGCGGCTGCCCGGCCGGGTGTACTTCACCGCGTTGCCGATCAGGTTGTCCAGCACCTGGCGCAGCATCCCCGCGTCGGCCCACACCGTCGGCAGGTCGCCGGTGACGATGTCGGGCCGGTCCGGCGCCGCCAGGTGGCCCGTGCGCACCGTGACGACGTGCGTCACGATCGTGGCCAGGTCGGCCCAGCCGGGGCGCAGCGGCGCGTCGCGCGCCGTGGCGAAGGCGAGCAGGTCGTCGATGAGCTGGTTCATGTGCTGGGCGTTCTCCTTGACCCGGGTCACGTACCGGGCCGCGGTCTGCACGCCGGACCCGCCGGGGACGGCGTCGTGCAGCAGCTCCGCGGCCATCTCCGCGAAGCCGATGATGCCGGTCAGCGGGTTCTTCAGGTCGTGCGCGACGACACCGGCGAACGCGGCCAGCTCGGCCTCACGGTCGCGCAGCGCGGTGATGTCGGTGTTGACCTCCAGCACCGTCTCGCTACGGCCGCCCAGGTCGTCCGGGTCGCCGGTGCCGGCAGCACCGGCAAGGCCGTGCTCCAGCACCTGCCGGCTCAGCACCGTGATCCGCCGGCCGTCGGCGCCGTGGTGGGTCAGCTGGCCGGTCCACTGCCCGTCGCGGCGCAGCGCCGCGGTGATCTCCTCCCGGCTCGCAGCGGCCGCGTCGGTGGCGAGCAGCTCGTGGACGCGCTGGCCGGCCACCGCGTCCGCGCCGTATCCGTAGGTGGCCTCGGCGCCGCCGTTCCAGCCGCGGATCGTGCCGTCGAGGTCGTGGGCGATGACCGGGGTCGGGATCAGCTGCAGCAGCCGCGCCTGCCGCTCCAGCCGGGCCTGGGCGGCGCGGCGCCGCGTGACATCCTGGACCTGCGCCACGAGATACAGCGGCCGCCCGCACGTGTCGCGGATCGCTCCGACGCGGACGTCGACCCAGATGGTACGCCCGGTCGCGTGGCGGTACCGCCGCTCCACCGTAACGGTCTCGACGCCGCCGGAGACGAGCCTGTCGATGGAGCGCTCGGTCTCGGCCAGGTCGTCGGGGTGCGTCAGGGCGGGATAGGTCATCGCCGTCAGCTCTTCGCGGCGGTACCCCGTGATCTCCGACATCGCCGGGTTCGCCTGCAGGAACCGGCCCACGGACCCGGGGCGCAGGTCGATGAGCAGCATGCCCACCGGGCTGTTGTCGAAGCTCAGCCGGAACCGCCGCTCGCTGACCTCCAGCGCCGCGAGCGCCTCGGTGCGCTCGTGCAGCAGGGTCGCGTTGTGGGCGTAGTCCTCGGCGTGGCGCAGCGCCGCGGACAGGCTCGCGGCGAGCAGTTCGAGCTGGTGCGCGTCGGCGTCGTCGAAGGCGCGCGGCCGGCCGCTCGCGACCTTCAGCACGCCGATGGGCCGCTCCGCGGCGTACAGCGGGGCGACGCACATCGACTCGACGCCGACCCGGCGGCAGGCCTCACGGTTGACGCGCGGGTCGGTCTCCACGTCGTCGCAGCGCACGGTGCTCCGGGAGGCCATCGCGACCCCGGACAGCGACCCGGCCACGGCCAGCCGGACGCCCACGTGCGGACGCAGCGTGCCGGCCGTCGCGGTGTACTCCAGGACGTCGTCGCCGTGCAGCAGCTCCACCACCGCGCCGTCCGCGACCGGGAACGCCGCCACGGCCCGGTCGGCGACGACCCGCAGCACCTCGCCGCGGTCGTGCACGGCCGCGGTGACCGCCCGCTGCGCGTCGATCGTGGCCACCAGCGCGCGGGTGTACCGCTCGGCCCGCTCCTGGGCGGCGACGGCCTCGCTGACGTCGCGCAGGGACACCATGGCGCCGAGCACCCGGCCGTCCCGGTCGCGCAGCTGCCGGCCGGTGGCCAGCACGGTGCGGACCGGCCGCCCGTGCGGCGCGACCAGCATCCGCGTGCCGGCGACGGCCTCGCCGCGCAGGGCACGGTACAGCGGCAGGTCCTCCATCCGCATCAGCGAGCCGTCGGGGTTGCGCAGCTCGTAGCGCTCCGCCCAGCGCTGCGGCGCCAGAGGCTCCACCGGCAGCCCGTGCAGCCGCTCGGCCGCCGGGTTGAAGACCGTCAGCTCGCCCTCCCCGTCGCAGGCGATCACGGCGTCGGTGAGGTTCTCGAGCATCGCATGCAGGAACGCGCGCTGTTCCTCCAGCGCCGCGCTCTGCCGGGCCAGCTCGGCCTCGTGATCGGCGTGCCCGGTGTACGAGTCCCCTCTTGGCTGGGACTGTTGCACCACGACGGCTCCATGACTCCTACGCCCGAGGCGCCGGCCGACGCCTCACCCCGACACCCGACCAATCGTCCCGGGCGCGCGGGAGCTGAGGTGAAATGCCTTTCGGTCTGCGTTCGGTTCGCGGGCACGCGCGGATCAGCCGGCCAGGTGGCCCCAGCGGGACTCGAGTTCGCGCCAGGTGCCTTGCGCGGCCGCGGCGCCGTCCTGCAGCACGATCACGCGGTCGGCCTGGGTCAGGGCCGCTCGTTTCGACGTCGAGCCGATCACCGTCACGCCGTGTTCGCGCAGCGCGCGCCACAGGGCCAGCTCCGTGGTCACGTCCAGGGCCGAGGACACGTCGTCGGCGATGAGGAGCTCCGTGCGCGGGGCCAGGGCCCGGGCCAGGGCCAGGCGTTGCAGCTGGCCGCCCGACAGGCGGGTGCCCTTGTGGCCGATGAGCAGGCCCAGCCCGTCGCCGGCGGCCTTCAGGTCGTGTTCCAGCTGGGCGGTGGAGACGGCGCCGTGGGCGTCGACCTCGTGGCCCAGGCTGATGTTGTCCGCGATCGTGCCGGACAGGACCCTCGGCAGCTGCGCCACATAACCGATCTGGTTGGGGCGCAGGAACATCTCGGGCTCGGTGACCGGCTCGCCGTTCCACTCGAGCTTGCCGGTGTGGTGCACGATGCCGGCCAGGGCGCGCAACAGCGACGACTTGCCGGACCCCACGGGGCCGACGACGAGGACGAGCTCGCCGCGCTCGACGGACAGGTCCAGGTCGCGCACGGCGACGGTGCCGTCCTCGTGCACGGCGGTGAAGCCGGCCAGGTCGAGGCGGCGCAGGGGGTGCCTCGGCGCGGCGGCGGGCGCGGGCGCGGTACCGGCGGAGAGGTCGACGCCGGGGACCGCGGCTGCGTACTCGGCGACGCCGGCCATCTCGATGGTGCGGCGGGTCCAGACGCGGGCCGACGGCAGCTGGGAGATGAGCGAGGCGGTGGTCCACGCGAACCAGCGCGCCGAGCCGAGGGTGGAGACCGCGACCAGGGTGGCGCCGGCGGAGAGCCGGCCGGACAGCAGCAGCGCCCAGGCGCCGATCGGCAGCAGGCCGCTGACGAGGGCGGGCGTGGAGCGGGCCCACACCTGCGCGGAGATCTCGCGGCGCTGGCGCTCGCTGCGGACGCGGTCGAGCCGGGCCAGGTGGGCGAGGACCGGGGCGGTGGCGCCGGCGAGCTTCACCGTACGCGCGGCGGACAGCGACGACACGAGGGACGTGGCGAAGGCCGCGCGCGCCGCGACCGTTTTCTGCGCCGAGCGCTTCAGCGACGGGCCGAACAGTGTCGCGGCGAGGCCGGAGAGCACGATCGTGCCGGCCATGAACAGCGCGGGCACGAACGATCCGGAGACGACCGTCATCGCGACCAGGATCCACGCGCAGATCCACTGGTCGATGAGGTTGTCGGCGAGCACCACGACGCGCTCGGTGTCGCCGCCCTGGGCGACGACCTCGGCGGGGGTGTGCTTGCTGACCCGACGGGCGCCGGTCTGGCCGTGCACGAGGCGCAGGCTGATGCGCAGCAGCTGGCGTACCCACCACTCCGGGAACAGCCGGCTCGTGTAGTACGGCAGCGCCATCGGCACCAGCAGGCCCGCGGCGATCCCCAGCGCCGGCCACAGCGCGTTGCCGGTGCCGTCGACGACGTCGGCCCACAGCCACGGCAGCACCGAGCCGTCGAGTCCGAGGATCGACATCAGCGTGAACATCACCACGGAGACGAGGCCGAAGCGCCAGTCGTTGGTGGCGAGCTTGAAGATGTTCCAGAGGGTGCGCGCCTTGGGCATCTCGGGCAGCGGCGGCGGGTCGGCCTTGCCCGCGGCGCTGGTGACGACCGGCCGGGCCGCGGCGGGGCGAGGCACCGGCGAAGCGGACTCCGTAGCGGACTCCGAGGCGGACAGCAGCTCGGCGAAGCGGGCCGACTCGGCGAGCGGGCCGGCCTCCACCACGGCGCCGTCGGCGAGGACGACGACCTCGTCGCACTGCCGCACCGAGGAGAGCCGGTGCGCGACGATGATGCCGATCCTGCCGGTGAGCATGCGCTCGGTCGCCCGCTGCACCTGCGCCTCGGTCACCGGGTCCAGCCGCGCGGTGGCCTCGTCGAGGATGACCACCTGCGGGTGGCGGACCACGATGCGGGCGAACGCGACGAGCTGCTCCTGGCCGGCCGAGAGCACGTGGCCGCCGTCGCCGAGGCGGGTCTCGATGCCGTCGGGCAGGTCGGCGACCCAGCCGGTGAGGCCGAGCTCCTCGATCGCGCGCGCGGCCGGCTCCAGCAGGCGGGGGTCGAACAGCGCGATGTTCTCCGCGAGCGTGCCGGCGAGAATCTCCGTGCGCTGCGGCACGACGGCGATCCACCGGCGCAGCGCCTCCACGTCGATGTCGACCAGGTCGGTGCCGCCCAGGAAGACCGCGCCGCGGGGCAGCTCGACGGCGCGGGTGAGCACCTTGGCGAGGGTGGACTTGCCCGATCCGGTGCGCCCGATCAGCGCATAGGAACGGCCCCGGGCGAACGTGAGGCGCACGTCGCGCAGGGCCGGTTTGCGGGCCGACTCGGAGTAGCGGAAGGTCAGGTCGCGTACCTCGAGATCGCCGGAGGCGGGCTCCTGCCCGCCGACCGGCTCCTGTTTGGCGTCGCGCAGCAACTGCACGCGGGCCCAGGCGCCGAGCGCATATTGCAGCTCGGGCACCAACCGGCTGGTGTGCTCGACGGTCGCGCCGAAGCCGAGCGCGAGCAGCCAGACCGCGCTGAGCCGGGCGACGTCGAGGTCGCCGGCGGCCATCGCCCACACGCCGCCGAGCACGACGAGCGCGATGCCGAGCCGGACGAACCCGGACGCGACGGACGTGACCGCCGCCGAGCGGCGCCACACCCGGCGGCCGCGCTCGAGCACGGTGGCGGCCCGGCGGGCGAAGAGGCGCAGCACGTACGGCCGGGCAAGGGTCGTGCGCACGTCGTCCTGCCCGTGGATGCTCTCCTCCATCACGGCGGCGAGGTCGGACCAGGCCTCCTCCTCGCCCATGCGCGCGGCGGCGATCTTCGCGGCCGGCTTGCGCAGGGCCACGCTCAGCCCGACGACGATGACGAGCATCGCGAGGCCGGCCGGCCACCACACGAACAGCGTGGTCGCCACCGACAGCACGGTGTAGCAGGCCGCCTGTGTGATGCGCACGCCGGCGTTGCGCAGCTCGGCGGCGACCTGGTAGACGTCGCCGTCGATCCGGTCGAGCAGCTCGCCGACGGGCGTGGTCTCCAGTGTCGGCAGGTCCTGACCGAACGCCACGCGACAGAGCCGCCGGCGGACGTCGGCGGCCCAGTCGGCGGTGAGGCGGGCCATGATGAGCCCGACGCCGAGATCGGTGAGCACGGCCGCCGCGAGAGCCGCCGCGAGCACCGCGAACATGGTCCACGATCGATGGATGAGCACCGACCCGCCGACGGCCGACGCCGCGGCCTGCCCCGCCGCGCCGAACACGATGAGGAAGGCCACGAGCGCGGTCCGGCGCGGCGACGTGGCCCAGAGGTCGCGCATCAATCGCATGGTGTGGTCCCCCGGGAGAACTGCTGCGGCTCACAGCGTGCTCCGCGGACCGGGGATCGGACAACGCATTTACGCCGCTACACGGTGGCGGCCGCCACTGCCCTGTCGGCGTCCTGCGGTGGAAAGAACTCGAGGATGTTCTCGATCGTGGCCTTGCGGCCCTTCTCCGCCGCGGCCTCGACCTCGCCGGCGGTCAGCGACGCGCGGGCCGACGCGTGCAGCGCATCGGTCCACGGGCGGGTCCGGTCGGAGCCGCCGCGCAGGAAGTCGGCGGCGCTCAGCAGGGTCAGGGCGCGGGCCGGGTCGCCGGCGAGCAGGGCGGCCTCGGCAGCGTCGTCGAGGGCGCCGCCGGCGACCGGGGCGTCGAACACGCCGCTGCCGAGGGCCACGGCCTCGCGGTTGAGCGCCCGGGCGCCGGCGTGGTCGCCGTCGTGGGCCAGGACCAGGGCGCGGCCGCTGTGCAGGACGCAGAGCATCTGCGGCGAGACGCGCTTGTCGCCGACGAACTCCAGGGCGCGAGCGAAGCGGACGCGGGCCTGGCCGACGTCGCCGGCGCGCAGGGCCCGGTGGGCATGCGCGCACTCGACGAAGGCGATGCTGTCGGGCACGGCGGAGCGCAGGGCGGTGCGGCCGGCCTCGGCGAAGACCTCGTCGGCGCGGGCGGTGTCGCCGACGAGGTCGTACTCCTGCGCCAGCCGCACCTCGGTCACCGGGCGGTCCTCGGTGGCGCCGAGGGCGCGCAGGTAGGTCAGGGCCTCCTCGAAGTACGCGATGGCCTCCCGGTGGCGGCCCTGGCGGGCGACCACCTCGGCGAGCGCGGCGAGCGCGAACGACATGCCCCAGCGCTCGCCGATGCCGCGGAACCCGGCCAGCGACGCCTCGAAGGCGTCGAAGGCCTCGTCGAAGCGGGCGCCAAGGTTCATCACGGTGTGGCCGACGAGCAGCAGGCCGAGGCCGGCGATCCACGGTTCGGGGTCGTCGGCCAGGCTGCCGATGCGCTCGAGGACCTCGGGGGTCGGGCCCTGCCGGTAGAGGGCGGCGACGACCTGGAAGAGCCGGAACAGGGGGTGCCTCGCGGGGTACCGAACGGCCTCCTGGAACCACCCGTCCAGCAGCTCGGACTCGACCAGGCCGTCGAAGCCGTTGACGGCGGCGACCCCGCACGCCATGGCGCGCGCCTCGGGGTCGCAGGGGCCGGGCAGCGACAGCGCGGCGTTGGCGAGGCCGGCGCCCTCGACCCGGTGCCCGCCGAGCCACCAGTACCAGCCGAACGCCGCGACGAGGCGCACGGCGAGGTCGGAGTCCCCGGCGGCGACGGCCCGGCGCAGGGCGCCGTGCAGGTTGTCGGGGGGGGGGGCGGGCCCGGCGGGCGGCGGCGGCGGGGCGCCGCAGCGGAGCGCACACGACCGGACACAAGACCAAACCTGTAGTATT
>NZ_JBEPDB010000161.1:0-7399 GCF_040300025.1 Dactylosporangium sp. NPDC000555
GACGGCCACTACCTCAAACTCAAACTGACCCTCCAGGCCACCACCGAGGCCGCCGAAGCCCCCGACGGCAGCAAAGCCCTCGACATCGCCATCGACCTCTACAGCGGCCGCAAGATGGACGAGCTGATGTCCAACGCCGAGCGCGACCGCACGAAGAAGGACCTCGTCGCGAAGGTCGTGGAGGCCTACACGAAGGACAAGAAGAAGGAGGTGATGGACATCTACTTCACCACCTTCGTGATCCAGTGAACGAGCCCGGGCGCCGCGGGGCGCCCGGGCTCACGCGGAAACGGTTACGGCAGGTTCCAGCGCTGGTTCGCCCCACCCGAGCAGGACCAGATCTGCAGCTGCGTGCCGTCGGCAGAGCTGGGGCCGGCCGCGTCCAGGCACTTGCCGAGGGACTGCAGGCTGCCGTTCGCGCCGGCCGTCCACTGCTGCGCGGTGGTGCCGTTGCAGTCGTAGAGCTGCGCCTTCGTGCCGTCGGCGGAGTTCGCCCCGGCCACGTCGAGGCACTTGCCCAGCGCGCGCACGGTGCCGTCGCCGCCGACCGTCCACTGCTGGGCGGTGGTGCCGTTGCAGGTGTACAGCTGGATCTTCGTCCCGTTGGCCGAGCTGGCGCCGGCGATGTCGACGCACTTGCCGCCGTAGCCGGTGATCTGGCCGGTGCGCGTCGTCGGGGTGCCGCTGTCGGCGCCGGCCCAGATGTACGTGCCGACGGTCTTCGCGGGCAGGGTGCTGGAGAACTGCTGGGTGCCGACCCGCAGGGTGAACGTCTGGTTCGCCGAGGTCTGGTTCACGACCACGGTGACGAGCGTGCCGTCCGGGTTGAGGAACGCGACGTTGGTGACCGTGCCGGTCGAGCCGTAGCCGGTCGAGACGCGCCGGGCGCCGCGCTGCACGAACTTCGAGAACTGCGCGACCATGTTGAAGTCCGGCAGCGCCCAGAAGGTGTCACGGTTGCTGGTGCTCTGCACGAGCATGGTCGGGTCGGGCGAGCCGGACCAGCGCTCGGGCAAACGGTTCTGGTCCAGCATGCTCACCCAGCCCTCGTACAGGGTGGACGAGTTGCGGAAGTACTGCACGATGCGGTCGGCTCCCGCCGTACCCCAGACGGATCGCTCCGTCATGAGCACGTCCTTGTCGGGGTAGTTCGCCTTCACGGTCGACATCGCCGACGGGTCGCCGGCGTAGTCGTGGAAGGCGATGCCGTCCACCGAGCCGTACGCGTCGCTGCGGTTGGAGGCGGTGCCCAGGACGCCCGCGGCGTAGGACACCCCCTCGCTGAAGTTGTGGTCGAAGGCCCAGATCTTGACGGCACCGAGGGAGGCGCCGTTCAGTTCGTTGCGCAGCGCCTTGGCGAGCTGGCGCTCCTGGTCGGCGCTCACCAGCATGCCGGGGTAGTCCGGCGGGGAGAACAGCGGCTCGTTCTGCAGGGTGAGCGCGTAGATCGGGATGCCCTGCGCGACGTACGCCTGGATGGCGCGCCGGTAGTAGGTCGCCAGCGTCGGGATGTACGCGCTGTTGAGGCTGCCGCCGATGATGTTGTTGTTGGTCTTCATCCACGGCGGGGCCGACCATGCGCTGGCGAAGATGCGCAGGTTCGGGTTGATCGCGAGGGCCTGCTTGAGCGTGGAGATGATGTTGTAGTCGATGTCGCGCTGGATGGAGAAGCGCGACAGCGACGGGTCGGCCGGGCCGTCGTTGTAGGTGTAGAAGTCGTGCGAGGTGAAGTCGCTCGTGCCGAACGTGATCCGCGCGACGTTGAAACCGGCGCCGCTGGACGGGTCGACGAGGGTACGCAGCGCGCGGTCGCGGGCGGAGGCGCTCATCCGCGACAGGTTGTAGATCGTCGACTCCTCCAGCGACGAGCCGACCCCCAGGATCGTCTGGTAGCGCGTGTTGGTGTCGACGGTGACGGTGGCGTTCCCGGACGCCGCGCCGACCGTGATGTCGGCCTGGCGGGACAGCTGGTACGGGGTGCCGGCGAGGCCGGCGGCGGGGTTGGTGTACCAGTTGCCGTTCTTGGGCTCGTATCCCGCGGTGCGGGACTCGGAGCTCCAGTAGACCTGGACAGAGCTCGCCGCCGCGGCGGCGGGGAGCTGGGCGGACGTGAGCAGGGCGGCTGCGGTGGCCGCGACGAGCAGCGCAGACAACGGCCGGGTTGGGACCATCTGCACGCCTCCTGGCGGGGTGTAGGGCGGGGTAACTTCAGGACTTGTATTAAGCCCTGGCGCCATATATCTGTCAATATTCCTAACAAATGGCTCGTCGCGGCACTGCGAGCGAGGCGTCCCCGGCGTGCGCCTGGGGGCGAGAATAACGGGTTGCGCGGCGGCGTAGCGTCTTCGGTAGACAACTCGTCGAGTGGGGGGAGCCGGCCGTGCAGTATCGCACTGCTGTCGTCGTTCCCCGCTCGCAGCACGAGGTGATTCGCGTGTCTTGCCTCCCCCCGGTGTCCGCTCGCGCGGCGACACTGGGGCGTCCCGCGTCCGGCTGAGCATTCGGCCCGCGGGGCGAATCGCGCTGTCCTGTCCGAGTGACGAGCCCGTGAAGGGGCTACAGTGCGAAACGAACTGGACCGCGTCCGTAACATCGGCATCCTGGCCCACGTGGACGCGGGCAAGACCACGACCACCGAGCGGATCCTCTTCGCCACCGGCGCCACCTACAAGCAGGGCGAGGTCCACGACGGCACCACCGTCACCGACTTCGACGCCCAGGAGCGCGACCGCGGCATCACCATCTTCGCCGCCGCGGTCAGCGTCGGCTGGGACGGCCACCGGATCAACCTGATCGACACCCCCGGCCACGTCGACTTCGCCGACGAGGTCGAGCGCTCCTTGCGCGTCCTCGATGGGGCGGTCGCCGTGTTCGACGGCGTCGCCGGCGTCGAGCCGCAGAGCGAGTCGGTGTGGCGGCAGGCGGACCGCTACGGCGTGCCGCGCATCGCGTTCGTCAACAAGCTCGACCGGGCGGGCGCCGACCTGGCCGCCGCGGTGGCCTCGATCCGCGACCGGCTGCACGTCACCCCGCTGGTGGTGCAGGCACCGAGGGGCGCCGAGTCGGCGTTCGACGGCGTTTGGGACCTCACGGAGCCCTCCGGGATTCCGGAGGTCTCCGTCCAGCGCGCGGCGCTCGTCGAGCAGGTCGCCGAGCTGCACGGCGGCGCCCTCGAGGAGTACGTCGAGACCGGCACGCTGAGCCCGGAGACCCTGCGCGGGGCACTGCGGGAGCTGACGCTCAGCGGCACCGCCGTGGTCGTGCTGTGCGGCTCGGCGTACCGGGACAAGGGCATCGAGGAGCTGCTCGACGCGGTGGTGGCGTACCTGCCGTCGCCGCTGGACCGGCCCCCGGTGCGCGGCGAGTGGGACGGCGGGGAGCGGGAGCGCCCGGCCGACCCGGACGCGCCGTTCGCCGGGCTGGTGTTCAAGGTGAGCGCCGCCCCCACCGGACGGCTGACGTATCTGCGGGTGTACTCGGGCACGCTGCGCAAGGGGATGGAGGTGTTCGAGCCGAACGCGGGCGAGACCGAACGCGTCTCGCGCATCCTGCAGGTCCAGGCCGACCGGCACACCGACCTGCAGCGCGCCGTCGCCGGCGACATCGTCGCGGTGGTCGGGCTGAAGCTCGCCCGCACCGGCGAGACGCTGTGCGACCCGCGGCACCGGCTGGTGCTGGAGCCGCCGTCCACGGCGACGCCCGTCGTCTCCGTGGCCGTCGAGGCGAGCAGCCGCGCCGACACCGGCCGGCTGGCCGTGGCGCTGGCCCGGCTGGTCGAGGAGGACCCGTCGCTGGTCGTGCGCACCGACGCCGAGACCGGCCAGACGCTGCTGCGCGGCATGGGCGAGCTGCACCTGGAGGTCGCGGTGGAGAAGATGCGCCAGACGGGCAACGGGCTGCGGATCAGCGTCGGGCGGCCACAGGTCGCCTACCGCGAGACCCTCGTGCGCGGCGTGCGCGGGCTGCTGTTCCGCTACGTCAAACAGGAGGGCGGCTCCGGCCTGTACGCCCACGTGACCATCGATGTGTCTCCTGTGGACGGTGAGGAGCTGGTGTTCGAGTCCACTGTGGTCGGTGGTCACGTGTCCAAGGAGTACGTGCGGGCGGTCGAGGCCGGCTGCCGCGACGCGCTCGCGTCCGGCCCGGTCGCCGGCTACCCGGTGACGGGCGTGCGGGTGACGCTCACCGACGGCCGGATGCACGAGAAGGACTCCTCGGAGCTGGCCTTCCGGCTCGCCGGCCGCGAGGCGCTGCGGCAGGCCTTCCGGGAGTCCGAGATGGTACTGCTGGAGCCCGTGGCCGAGGCCACCGTGACCGCCCCCGACGACATGGTCGGCGGCGTGCTGGGTGATCTCGCGGCTCGCCGCGGCCGGGTGACCGGCTCGGTGGCCCGCGGCGGGACGGTCGTCGTCACGGCGACGGTGCCGCTGGCCGAGCTGTTCGGTTACGCGACGCGGCTGCGCAGCCGCACGCAGGGCCGTGGCACGTTCACGACCCGCCCGGCCGGCTACGCCCCGGCGCCGGCCGGGGTGCTCGCCGGATAGGGGATCGATGCGCATCCCGCGGTGTCGCGGGATGCGCATCGGACCTGCTGTGAAGCCGACAACAACGGGTACGCACCGGCTCGCATCAGCTACGGTTGAGGTTTTTCAGGGAGGTTGCGCTGTGCTGCTGGCCGTGCTGGACGTGGGATCGAACTCCGCGCATCTGCAGATCGTCCAGGCCAGCTCGCGCAAGCCGCCGCGGCCGGTGTTCCGGCTCAAGGCGCCGACCCTGCTCGCCGAGTCCGTCACGCCGGACGGCGCGCTGACGCCCGATGGCGTCGACCGGGTCGTCGAGGCGGTGGCATGCACGGTCGAGGCGCTCCGCGAGCACCCGGCCGCCGACCTCATCCCCCTCGCGACCGCCACGATCCGCGACGCGACGAACAACGCGGAGATCCGCCGCCGCGTGCGCGAGGCGACCGGCGTCGAGCTGCGCTCGCTCAGCGGCGAGGACGAGGCCCGGGTCACGTTCCTGGCCGTGCGGCGCTGGCTGGCCGGCCCCGAAGGCCTGCTGCTGCTCGACATCGGCGGCATGTCGATGGAGATCGCCGCCGGCCACGACGAGCGGCCGGACCTGGCGGTGTCGCTGCCGCTCGGCGCGGGCCTGCTGACCCGCCGGTTCCTGCCCGAGCACCCGGCCGGCCGCGACGCTGTCGAGCGCGTCCGCCGGCACGTGCGCGCGGCGGTGCGCCCGGTCGCCGCGGAACTGGCCCGCCGGCCCCGCGCCGACCGGATCGTCGGCACGTCGAAGACGTTCAAACAGCTGGCCCGCCTGACCGGCGAGAACGACCGGCTCACCCGCCGTGCGCTGCGCGGCTGGGTGCCGCGGCTGGCGCAGATGAGCCCCCGGCAGCGGGCGAAGCTGCCCGGGGTCGCCCCCGCCCGCGCGCGTCAGCTGCTCGCCGGCGCGGTCACCGCGATCACCGTGATGGAGTCGCTCGGCCTGCGCTCGCTGGACGTCTGCCCGTGGGCGCTGCGGGAGGGCCTCCTGCTGCACCGCTTCAGCGAGCTCAGGGGCTGACCTCAGCCGCGCTACGCGTTGCGGGGCAGGTGCAGCTTGTCGTCGGAGCGCACCTTCCGGTCGAACGGCATGGCCGGATCGTCGGGCTCGCCGCCCAGCCCGTACGGGGTGTGGATCCCCCGCGCCGAGCCGTTGGCCCTGCCCTCCTCGTCGATGACGGACGCCCCGTCGCTGCCGGGCGTCCCGGTGGTGCCCATCGTGGCGTTCTCTTCGCTCATACCGATCGGGTTACCCCGTCACGGCCGGTTCTCACCCTGTGTCAGGCGGGCGGCCATGCCGGTCAGCAGCAGGGCGAGGCCGTGCTCGAAGTCGGCGTCGGGGTCGCGGAGAACCTCGGTCGCGACGCGGGCGGCCAGCGGGTGGCGGGCCGGGTCGAAGGTCTCGGTCAGGCGCTCCGGGCGGTACGGGCTCTGCTCGCCGTACTCGGCGCCGAGACGGGCCTGCTCCTCGATGGTGTGGCCGACGGTGTAGTGCAGCAGAGCGGCGACGCCGCGCGCGGCGTCGGGCAGCGTGTGACCGACGTCGAGCAGGGTGCGCAGGGTCAGCTCCATCACGCGCGGCAGTTCGGGCCCGGCGAGGTTGGTGCCGGCGAAGACGCGGGCGCCGTCGCGGTAGCGCAGCAGGACCCGCCGCAGGTTGCGGGCGCGCGCGGCGAGCCAGTCCGGCCACGGCTCGGCGCGCCACGGAGCCTCCAGGCCCTCGATCGACTCGGCGAACATCACCGCCGCCATCGCGTCGAGCAGGTGCTGCTTGTTCTTGACGTGCCAGTACAGCGTCGGGGCGCGCACGCCGAGGCGGTCGGCGACCAGGCGCATGGTGAGGCCGTCGAGCCCGGTCTCGGCGAGCAGCTCGAGGCCCGCGCGGGCGATCACGTCCGGGTTGATGGCCATGGGTTGACACTCTAACAGCATTAGAGGCATCCTGAACGACATGAGAGGACTCTAACGTCGTTAGAGAGATGGGGGATGACATGGAGCGGACCGAGGTGGTCGTCGCCGGCGGCGGCCCGACCGGGCTCATGCTGGCCTGCGAGCTGAGGCTGGCCGGGATCGACGTGGTGGTGCTGGACCGCGCCGCCGGGCGCAGCGGGGAGTCGCGGGCTGGTGGCCTGCACGCGCGCAGCCTGGAGATCCTGGAGCACCGGGGCATCGCCGAGCGGTTCCTGAGCGCCGGGCGGCGGGTCCCGGGCGGGCACTTCTCCGGGCTGCGGCTGGACCTGGACGGGCTGCCGACGCGGTACCCCTTCGTGCTGGGCCTGGTCCAGGCGCGCATCGAGGCGCTGCTGGAGGAGCGCGCCGCCGAGCTCGGCGCGCGGGTGCGCTGGTCGTCGGCGGTGACCGGGCTGACCCGGTCGGCGAGCCACGCCGAGGTGACCACGGCCGGCGGCGCGACGATCCGGGCCGAGTACGTCGTGGGCTGCGACGGCGGGCGCAGCGCGGTACGCCGCCTGGCCGGCATCGCCTTCGACGGCACCGACGCGACGCTGACGTCGATGCTCGCCGACGTGGAGCTGCACCAGCCGCCGGACGGCCCGATCTTCCAGCGGCGCGCGCCGCTGGGCGATTTCAGCGTGCTGCGGCTCGAGCCGGGCCGGCACCGCCTGATGATCAACCAGTACGACCGCGTCGTGCCCCGCGACGCGGCCATCGACTTCGCGGGCTTCCGCGACGCGTTCGTCGCCGTCAGCGGTACCGACTTCGGCATGCACAGCCCGCGCTGGGTCTCCCGCTACAACGACGCGGCCCGGCTCGCCGCGAGCTACCGAGCCGGGCGGGTGCTGCTGGCCGGCGACGCCGCCCACGTCCACTGGCCGGCCGGCGGGCAGGGCCTGAAC
>NZ_JBEPDB010000162.1:0-7249 GCF_040300025.1 Dactylosporangium sp. NPDC000555
TGTTTTTCAGACGTTTGCTATTGTTATCTGACTGCGGGGGGTTCCGAACGTTGGGCCGGGTTCGTCATCGCGGCCGGCAACGAACCTCCCGCCGGGCTCGTCACCGCGGCCGGCAACGAACGTCCCGCCGGGCTCGTCATCGCGGCCGGTAGCGAACGTTGGGCCGGGTTCGTCATCGCGGCCGGCAACGAACCTCCCGCCGGGCTCGTCACCGCGGCCGGTAACGAACCTGTCCGGTCGGGCGGAACGGGCCCAGGACGAGGCCGCGGTTGACGCCGCCGCGGATCGCGAACTGGGTCTGCACCCGCAGCGACACGCCCGCGATGCACACCGGGCGGCGCACCTCGTACAGGGACGAGAACGGCGGCTCGTAGTAGCAGGTGTCGCCGTAGCGCGGCAGGTGATACCACAGGTCGCCGGTCCGCAGGCCGGCCTCGACCTGCGCCTGGATGGCCAGCGTCGCCGCCGGGTTCGGGTCGGTGCGCCACATCTCGGCGATCGCCCGCCGCGCGTGCTGGTCCCGCTTCCAGCGCGGCAGCGTGGCACGATCGGTCATGCACCACACGTCGAAGCGCGGACCGGCCAGCAGCGAGGGCATCGCGGCCAGCTGCCCGACGCGGAACCACAGCTCGAGGGCCCGCTTGAGGTTGCGCTCGATGAGCTCGTGCAGCCCCGGGTGGTAGCGCACGGTGCGCAGCCCGGCGGCGTACTCCACCGCCGCCACCGCCGCCGCGTTGTCCTGGTGCAGCCGGTTGACCGCGGACTCGAACTGCGGCGGCACCCCGGTGCGTACCAGCGCGTGCAGGGCCACCTCGACGTGATCCCGGACCGGCGTGACCGCCGCCTGCAGCGCGGTCAGGTGCTCGGGCGGGCAGGTGACGACCTCCGCCCAGGGCGGCAGCGGCGCGGGCAGCATGGTGTGCATGGCGACGTCGTACTCCGGGTTGGCCCGCGCCTGCCGGGCCCGCGACACCCACTCACCGACCGCCGCCAGCCACGCCGCCGCCTGGTCGAACGTCACCGGCGGCACGTATCCGGCGGTGCCCGGCCGCGCGGCGTAATCGGCGTCGAGGAAGGTCTCGCCGAGCTTCTGCAGCACGAACGCGTTCCACGCCGCCAGCAGCTGACTCGCCGCCGCGGTGGGCACGCTCCACAGCGAGGGCAGCTGCTCGCGCAGCTCGTCGGCCGCGAGGATCTCGTCGTACGCGACGCGCCCGGCCGCGCGCAGCGCCTCCAGATAGGCGGCGTCCCGCTCTCCGGCCAGGCCTGCCCGCAGTCGCGTCAGTAAGCTCGGCTGTTGCGGTTCCACCACCAGCACACGGTAGCGCCTCGGGTCCAGCTCAACCGGCCCAGGCGGACCGCCCGCCGACCTCGGCAAGTTCGCTCATATCGACTCCGGCCTGCGCCAACAGCTCCGCGACCCGCCCGATCGTCAAGAAGTCGACCACGTTGTCACCGTGAATGAGCCGATACCACTTGGACCCGCTCTGATGCCGCACGACCTCGACCCGCCACTCCCCGCCGGGCGTCTGCATGGCACCGATGACCTTCACGCAGCGAGGCTACTTCGCCCCCTGACCTGCGCAAAGGCTGGATCGGCAACTACACCCGTGTAGTTTCGGAGGACCCAGACCCGGACTCGGACGCCGACTCGAACCGGGCTGCCAAGCACCGCGACGCTCACCGTCGGTTCTCAACGAAAATGATCCGTTCCCAGTCTTTCCGACCCGGCCAGTGTCCGCCTCAACGATTCCGATCCAAGGGCCCAGCGTCTCCTGAAGCCTTGTACGGAGCGTGACGTAGCCGTCCCGTCTCAGCCGCCGCCCGCGACCGGTTCCACGCCGAACCCCAGCGCCACCGCTCACCGATCTACCACGACCTGGCCAACACCGACCTGCGACTGTTCGCCATCGTGCGGCACGCGCCCATCTTCGGCATCCAGCGCGACGACACGCTCTGTAGGTCAGTCGATGTTGGCAACGACCATACCCGTCGTCATCAATGGCACCTGCGCCACGACCTCCGCACGCGGGCTGATCACGCTGGTCGGACCCAAACCGACGGGGGACCCATCGCGTTCACCGGTAACATCAGCTGATACCAGCCACATACCGGTCTCTCGCCGATTGCATGGTGCAGGTCCTTCCAATGCAGCGCGGCAGCGCGACGCATCATGTTCTGTGCTGGCACGAGGAGCAGCCGTGCACCCTGGGCCGCGATCGGCGCCGCGGCTTCGCCGAACTGCGTGTCATAGCAGATATATTGATGCCGAACCTGACGCCGCGAAGCACGAACGTGGGATAGGCATCGCCGTTCTCGAACAGGGACTCGCCGGGCACAAGGTGAGTCTTGCGATAGACGCCCACGATCTCACCCCGCGAGACGACTACAGCCGTATTGAAGTACCTGTCATCAGCCCGTTCCCGAACACAAGCGTCTGCCCAATCCGCGCCAGCCGCTGCAACACCACGGCGAACCGGGCAGAGTCAAGGCTGAGCGCACGCTACGGGCCAGCACCTTCCCGGTGCACGCCACAAGATCGTCGAGGAACCACAGATCGGGCGGTGCGACACCATCAAGCAACGATCCCAGCTGATCCGGCGCGACCAAGTCCCACCGGAACGGCACGCTCGCCTCTACCGACGCCACCACGCCATGATGACAGCCCGATCAGGTGGACCTGCCGACCGCCGATGCCCAACCGAGGCCAGCCTCATGGCCGACGAAAGCGCCACTGACGAGGCGCAACCGTGCCCCGCGCCATGACAGCGGCAGATGCGGGCACCAAGATCGCGGATCGAGGATTTATTTGGTCGCGGGCGGTGGTGATGTTCCGTCATACCTTCGCAGCCGATATATTGGTCCACGTGGAAACCCCACTGCGTGAACCCACATTCCTGATCCTCACCGCCCTCGCTGGCGAGCCGATGCACGGCTACGGCCTGATCGCCGAGGTGGCCCGACTGTCCGGCGGCCGCATCTCGCTGCGGCCCGGCACGCTGTACGGCGCGCTGGACCGGCTGGTCGACGCGGGCCTGGTGGGCGTCGATCACGAGGAGATCGTCGACGGCCGGCTACGCCGCTACTACCGGCTCACCGAGCCGGGCGGCGAGCTGCTGGCCGGCGAGACCGAACGCATGCGCCGCAACGTCAAGGCGGCAACCGCCCGGCTGCGAGCCGCCAAGGGCGCACCCCGCCCGAGCCGGAGATTCGCATGAGCCTGCTGCAAAGCCAGCCGGACCGCCCGGAAGGGCATCACCAAGGACGTCCTGCGATGACCGATCTCGAACGGCGCTATGCGCGCTGGGCGGCGCTGTTCTATCCGGCCGAGTATCAGCGGACGCGTGGCTCGGAGCTCGTGGATACCTACCTGTCCCCTGGCCGCGCCCAACCGTAGGAGACCCTCGCGGGCCGACATCGCGGACCTCGCGGCCGGTGGGCTGCGCCAGCACCTACGGACCGCACTCGGCCTCGGCCCCGGCTTCCGGCTCGCCGGCCTGCTCGCACTGACGACCACGAGTGCGTTCGCGAGCGGGTGGGCGATCTTCGAGGCGCTGGCACCCATAGTGTTCCGGTCTAGGTATACCGGGCCTTTCATGTCCCTCGGGGTAGCGGCGTGGGCGGTCTGGTTGCTGACGGCCGTCGTGTACGTCGTCGCTCCCGGCCGGTGGTTTCGTCGCCTGGCAGTGCTCGCCGTGCTGGTCACCGCCGGTGTCGTGCCGGCCGCGATGCTGACCGGAATACCCCGCCCACCGCTGATCGTGCTGCTGCCCCAGCTCGTCCTCGGTATCGTCGCGGTGGGCGCCGCCACACGGCACCGCCGGTGGGTTCGGCTGACGCCGCTCGCCGCCGCAGCATTGACCATGCCGGTCACCGTTGCCGCGCAACTGCGCCTGAACTTCTACGGCGACTACTATCTGCCCGCCGCTACGGCATTGCCAGCCGCTGGGGCGACGCTGCTGATCGGCGTGACGCTGGTCGCGCTCGGCCTGGCCGCCCGGCACGACTACCGCGGTGTCTGGGCGCTGCTGATCCTGCTTACGCCGATCGGCATGCTCGCACTGAACCCGCTCGGTGCGATGCTCGAAGACACCGGCCCCGGCCGGCCCCAGGTCCCGATGTGGTCGTCCATGGCCGCCGTTGCGATCCTGGTCGCCGTAGTGGGATCGGCGCTGCTGGTGCTGGCCCTCGCCGCAAGAGGTCGACGCTCGGCAGGTGGCCGGTCGCTGCCCGCCGAGGCGGTCCATTGCCCAACCTGCGGCGCCCCGTCAAATTCCACGTAGTCCACGACACCTGAACCGGACGGTGGTCGAAGGCTGGTGCGACCTCGGACCACGCGCGACTCGCGGCATGTACGGACGTCGGCTGAGGTTCGGCCGGTGATCCGACCTTGGCAGGGTCGGGCGGCTGGCACGATACGGTCATGCGTCTGCTGCGCCGCCCTATGGCTGAGAACGACTTCTGGAAGCTGATCGCTGTCATGAACGGTGATGTGGACGAGGAAGCGGTCGCCCGGCTGACCGAAGCGTTGTCGGGCCGGCGGCGCCGAGATGTCATCGCCTTCCAGGAGCGGCTGGCTTTGGCGCTGTTCGAACTGGACCGTCAGGAGTTGGCGCGGCAGCCGGTCCGGTTCACGGACGACCCGCCGGACGAGGACCCGATTCCCCTCAGCGACGACGTGTTCCTCTATCTCCGCGCCGGGATCGTTGCCCGCGGCCGCGCGGTCTGGCAGGCAGTGCTGGCCGAGCCCTCATTGCTGGCCGCCGACACCTGGGACGAATGCGAAGACCTGCTTTATGTCGCGGACGAGGTGACCGGCGACGACATCGACACCAAGGTGTCGTACGAGACGGGTTCGAACGAGCGGTACTGGCCGGTGTCGGGCGAGCCCGACCGGGAACCGTGGGACCGAGGGCACCGGCTGGTCTATGTGGAGTGCCGCGACCTGGCCAATCCGATCCACGGGGAAAACATCCACGCGGACGGCAGCACCGAGCCGTTCGTCTCGTACCTGCCACCGAAGTACGTTCCGTGGAACCTGGTCGAGGAACTGGTGATGATGTTCTCGAAGGTGGTGACCCTTAACGGCGGCCTGCCAGCCGAAGTCGGCGCAGTACAGTTGGTCGTCACCATCGACTTCGGAGACGACCAACAGCTCGAGCCCGTCGTGGGCGAACCCGCCGAGGACGACGAATACCACGTCGGCATGGTCCGCCCGGTACACGTCACCGTCGACGCTGCCGAGGCCCGGCACTGGACAACGGACGTGAAACGGTCGCAGCTGTCGATGCTGACCGCCTTGTGCGTGCTCGCGGCCCTGCCCGAACAGCACCCGGCCCGCCCGGACCTCATGCGGATCGCCGACGGCTCGACATCACCGGAACACTGATCAATACGTTCGGGACTGGTGGCCAGGGTCAGCTGTCGGGCCGCGGCCTGACGACGATGATCAAGGTGGCGAGAGGGCCGAGCAACAGAGACCAGAGCCACCAAACCAAGCCGCTGCGGCCCTTGCCCTGTGCGAGGCCTGCGTTGATGAGTGAGAGGGTGAACCAGAACAGGCCTGCCGAGACGGAGTCGTCCACCGGTGTTCCCCCATACGTCGCCAGTTCGCCCCGCCAGGTTAGCGACCACCGTCGACAATGGCGTCCTGGCGTATCTGCGCTGGCCAATCAGCAACGAGTGCGTCGCTCAGGCGGGGTCGGGCCGGCGCATCGGGACGATCAGGTAGCGCAGGTCGGCGGTCGCGGTGGTCACCTCCGTGGCTCGTAGGGCGGGCTGGACGCGCAGCTGCACGGTCTCACCCGGGAAGGCGCCCAGCGCGTCGGCAAGCAGGCGCGCCTGGTAGGACCGGGTCGCCTGGCCCGAGCGGACCGCCGCCTTCACCGTCTCCTCCGACTCGCCGCGCAGCGGGTCGCTGGCCTGCACGAGGACGGCACCCTCGATCGACTGCAGGGTCACGCGGCCCTGTTCGCCGGCATACGCCGCGGCGCGGTCGACGGCGTGGGCCAGCGCGTCGGCATCGAGCTCGACCACGCACTCCGGGGTGACGTCGAGGAGGCGGTCGAACTGGAGGTCCGGGTAGGTGTCGCCGAGCGTCGGGGTCGTCACGCTCCCGCCGGGCCAGGACAGGCCGAACAGCTCGCCGGCGGCGTGCAGGCTCACGGTCTCGGCGCGGCCCAGAACCGGGGCGACACGCGCCAGCAGGCCTGCGGGAACGAGGGCGTCGAACGGGGCCGGCGCCTCGACGGGGACGGTGGCCACGGCGAGCCGATAACGGTCGGTGGCCAGCAGCGACATCCCGCCCGCCACGGCTCGCAGGCGCACGCCGGTGAAGATGGGCAGGGCGTGCTCGCGGGAGGCGGCGCCGGCGACCGCGGCCGTGGCGGTGCGCAGCGCGGGGCCGGGGGCCCGGCCCGTCTCCGGCGGCAGGGCGGCGGCCGGTGGCCACGCGTCGGCGAGCACGGGCAGCGCGAACCGCGCCCCGGGCACGCGGACGGCCATGCGGCTGCCCTCGGCGACCAGCCGAGCCTCGGGCGCGTCGAGGCCGGCGACGGTGTCGGCCAGGCCACGACGCGAGACCAGTGCCTCGCCGGGCTCGTGGACGGTGGCCGGGACCCGCAGCCGGACGGTGAGCGCGCCGTCGGTGGCGGACAGGGCCAGGCCATCCTCGTCGGCACGCAGCAGCGCGGCCGCGTGGACCGGATGCGGCGACCGGCCGGTGATCAGCCGGACGGCGAGTGCGGCGGCCTCAGCCAGGAGTCGGACGGGCGCGGTGACGTCGAGGAGGCGGGTCATGGGTGGAACATAGCGGCGGGGTACGACAAAAAGATGCCGCCGCTGGTCAGCGGGGCGGGGCTACTCCAACATCTCCTCGCGGCCATTGGACGCCGGCGCTTCGAGGATGCTCACGGTGACCGCCTGTTCCGGCGCGCCGGCGTAGCCTGTCGCCGCTGCGCGGTCGCGGCGGTAGCGCCCCGGTGCGGTGCCGAACCGCCGCTTGAACGCCGCCGCGAAGGCGAACTCGCTGGCGTACCCGACGCGCTGCGCGACCACCCGCAGCGGCTCGTCGGAGTCGCGCAGCAGGCGCGCCGCGATCGTCATGCGCCACCATGTGAGGTACGTCAGCGGCGCCCTCCCGGCGAGAGCCGCGAACCGGCGCGCGAACGGCGCCCGCGAGAGCCCGCCGACCGCCGCGAGGTCCGCGACCGTCCAGGCCCGGCCCGGGTCGCGGTGGATGGCCCCGAGC
>NZ_JBEPDB010000163.1:0-6957 GCF_040300025.1 Dactylosporangium sp. NPDC000555
ACCGAGGAACTGGCGTTCCTCAACGACGTCTCCTGCGTGCCGTTGCAGCAGACGCTGCGGCACCTCCAAGTGGCGTACACGAACTTCTTCGCCAAACGCGCCCGCTACCCCACCTTCAAGAGCAAGAAGAAGTCCCGCAAGTCCGCCGAGTACACCACCAGCGCGTTCCGGTACCGCGACGGCCAACTCACGTTGGCGAAGATGGCCGAACCCCTGGACATCGTGTGGTCCCGGCCCCTGCCGGACGGGGCGTCGCCGTCCACGGTGACCGTGTCGCAGGACGCCGCGGGCCGCTGGTTCGTGTCCCTGCTCTGCGACGACGTGATCGAGCAGGTCCCGGCCACGGACGCGGTCGGTGTCGACGCCGGGCTGAACAGCCTGCTCACTCTGTCCACCGGGGAGAAGATCAGCAACCCGCGGCACGAGCGCCGCGACCGGGCCGCGCTCGCCCGCGCCCACAGGAACCTCGCCAGGAAGGTGAAGGGTTCCGCGAACCGGGCGAAGGCCCGGGTCAAGGTCGCCCGCGTCCACGCCCGGATCGCCGACCGGCGCCGCGACCACCTGCACAAGCTGACCACTCGGCTCGTTCGTGAGAACCAAACGATCGTGATCGAGGACCTGACCGTCCGCAACATGGTCAAACATCGCAGCCTGGCCCGCGCCATCTCCGACGCGGCCTGGCGGCAGTTCCGCACCCTGCTGGAGTACAAGACCGAATGGCACGGCCGGAACCTGGTCGTCGTGGACCGCTGGTTCCCGTCGTCCAAGCTGTGCTCTGCCTGCGGTGCGCACGCCGAGCGGATGCCGCTGCACGTACGGTCGTGGACGTGCCGATGCGGGCGCGTCCACGACCGTGACGTGAACGCGGCCCGCAACATCCTCGCGGAGGGGCTCTCCGTGATCGCCTGTGGAGGCGGTGTAAGACCTCAACGAGAGTCCTCTCGCACGGGGCAGTCGTCGGCGAAGCAGGAAACCCAGCGGGCGACCGCTGGAATCCCCCGCCTTTAGGCGGGTGGAGGATGTCAAGAGCCGTCACGGTACCGCGCACGTCCGGCCCGTGTCGGGTGGCAGCCCGGCCGCACATCACGCCGGACGGCTACCGGGCGGGCCGCCCGCCGGTGGCCGGCTGGTGGCCGTCGTCGAGCAGCGCGTACAGCAGCGTGCCCAGCACCAGCAGGGTGCCGCCGAAGACGGCCCAGCCCAGCGCGACACCGGCGACGACGACCACAATGCTCTGGATGACCAGCGCCGCGAACGTCATGCGGCGGGCCTGGCGGTCCCGAGCGGCCGCGGCGGCGAGCCCGGCGGCCAGCGCGACCAGCAGCACCGCGAGCACGACGCCCGTGATCGTCACCGCGGCCCGCGCCATCGACGGGTCGGTGCCGCTGAGCGACATCGAATACGCGTCGATCACCACGCCGAGGGCGACCAGCACGACGCCAATGGCCAGGCCCTCGAGCAGGATCCTGACGGCGGCGACGAGCAACGCCAGCGTTCGCATCCGGATAAGTTACTCCCTGGTACGTGAGGGTTCAAGGCCCATCGATGGCTCAGCGCAGGTACGCGGGCGACTCCGCGTCCGGCACCAGCAGCGTCGCGGCGCCGCCGCCGCCGTCGGCCGGCAGCGACCACACGTCGGCGTGGTCCCCGGCATGGTCGCGGTGCAGCGCGTACATGACGGTGTGGTCGTCCAGCCATGCGATCTGGTCGTCGACCGAGCGCGTCTCGGCCAGCACCGTGGGACGCAGCGTGGCGAGGTCGAGCACGGCCGGCCGCCAGCCCCTGGCCGGATCGCCGCCGACCGCCTGCTTGAACGCGATCCGGGTGCCGTCGGGCGACACCGAGGGGCACTCGACGTTCTCGGCCAGGGTCCGCACGGTGCGGGTGGCGAAGTCGCCCTGCACGAGGTACCGGTGGCCGGCAGTCGACAGGGTGGCGTAGAAGGTGCGGTCGCCGGCGGGCGCGAAGGTGACGCCCCAGTAGTTGACGTCGGCGGCCTGGTAGGGCCGGCCGTCGCGGGTGAGCGCGTACGACTCGAGGGTGTCGGCCAGCACGTCGCCCGTGGCCGTGTCGAGCACGCCGACGCGCGTGGAGAACTGCCCGCCGTTGTACGAGTCGCCGGTGACGAACGCGGTCCAGGTGACCAGCCGCCCGTCGGCCGAGACGCGCGCCCGGTTCGGCACGCCGACGATCGGGTAGCCGTCGCGCTCCTCGAGGTGCCGCCCGAGCACGGCGATCTGGTACGTCGCGAGCGGCCCGTCCGGCCGCAGGCAGATCGCGGTGCCGGCGGCGGCGTACACGCGGTCGCACGTCACGCTCGAGGTCTTCCGCGGCCCGCCCGGGTCGGCGGCGCTGACCACGGCGAGGTGCCCCTTCGCCCCGTCGGCCGTGCTGCGCACGAGCAGCTTCGGCCCGGGCGAGATGTCGACCTCCTCGCTCGCGGCCGCCGCGGCGTCGTTGCGGTGCGCGGCGCCGCGGATGTAGAAGCCGGCCCCGCCGGCGAGCACCACCGCGACGATCGACGTCAACAAGATTCTACGCATTTCGGTCGTACTCCTCGAGCGATTTTTTGTCGTACCCCTTGAGCAGAATGGAGGCCACGAGCGCGAGTGCGGCGAGAGCCGCTCCGGCGGCGGCGATCAGGGCCGGGCCCGGCCCCCACAGCTGCCACGCCACGCCGAAGAGGATCGAGGAGGCCAGATATGCCAGGGACTGCCCGCTCTGCACCAGCGCGATGCCGGTCGTGCGCAGCGCCTCGGGCAGCAACGGCCCGGCGACGGCCATCAGCACGCCGTCGGTCGCCGCGTAGAACGCCCCGTAGAGCGCCACCGTGACCACGAGCGCCGGCGTCCCGCCCGGCCCGGCGGCGAGGACGAGATACACGGCGACGAGCGCCGCGAACCCGGCGAGGTAGACGCGGGGCCGCCCGATGCGGTCGGCGAGGTTCCCGAGCGGCACGGCGAGGAGGAGATAGACCAGGCTCGTGCCGACGGCGAGCAGCGGAAACCACCCCGCGGCGACGTCGTGCTGACGCTGCAGCACGAGGTATACGAAGCCGTCCCCGATCGTGGCCAGCCCCATGACGGTCGCGGCGATCACGACGAGCCGAAACTCGCCGCGCCGCAGCAGCGCGAACGCGGCCCTGAGGGAGACGGGCGTCGCGCGGCGCCCGGGCGACGCCTTCGCGCTCCCTGTTTCCCCGGTTTCTCCGGCCGCTGCCGGCGCGTCCCCGGCGAGAGCGGGCGTGTCGCCCGTGCCGGTGGCGTGCGCGCTCGTGGCGTGCGTGTCGCCGACGTGTCCGTTGCCGGCGCCCGCGACTGCGGTGACGGTGGTCGTGGGGTCGTGTGCGGTGGCGCTCGAGGTCCGCTCGGCGCAACGGGCGGGCTCGGTCGGCCATGCCGGTCCGCGGTGGTCGGGGACGAACGCGGCCAGGACGAACACGCCGAGGGCGGCGATGCAGAAGCTCGTGACGAAGACCGCGTCGAAGGACCGGGCCGACGCGCCCAGGACCGCGACCGCCACGAGCGGGCCCGCGAACGCGCCGATGCTGTCCATCGTCCGGTGCACGCCGAACGCGCGGCCCAGGCGGTCCGGCGGGGTGGACAGCGTGATGAGCGCGTCACGAGGGGCGGTGCGCAGGCCCTTGCCGGCGCGGTCGGCGACGATGACGGCGCTGAGCAGGGGCACGGACGGTCCGGCGGCCAGGAGGCCGAGCTTGGCCAGGGCGGAGATGCCGTAGCCGGCGGCGGCCACGGCCTTGCGGCGGCGGATGCGGTCGGCGACGAAGCCGCCGACCAGGCGCAGCAGGGCCGTCGCGCCCGTGTACAGGCCGTCGACGACGCCGTAGCCCAGCGGGCCGAGGTGCAGGCCCAGCATGAGGTACAGCGGCAGGACGGCGGTGACCATCTCGGCCGAGACGTCGGTGATCAGGCTGACCGTGCCGAGCGCGAGCACCGTCGCGGCGACGCGGGTCTTGGCCTGCGCCGGCGGGGTCGCCGTCGCCGGTTTGTCCACTGTGGACAGGTACACGCGAGCCTCACACGGGTCGGCGGAGCGGGACGAGGGGCCGTGGGCGCCCCGTGGCGGGGGCGCCCACGGGGTTGGTCAGGACCAGACGTCCGTGATGGGGGACAGATTGGCCGCGCCGTTGATGCCGGGCAGGCCGTACGCGCCCTCGATGGTGCGCAGCACGTTGTAGTGGTTGATCTTCTCGGAGTACGAGCCGGGCTTGACGTTCGCGCCGACGAAGATCGTGAAGATCTGGTTCAGCGCGAGGCGGTTGTCCTCGTCGAAGGTCACGATGAGCAGGCTGTTGTTCGTCTTGGCCCACTGGGCGTAGGCGTCGAGGTTGTTCTTCAGCCAGGTGTCGCCGGTGGAGACCGAGCAGTCGTGCATGTCGTTGCACATGTCCGGCGAGACGAACGCGACCGTCGGCAGGCTGGCGTAGTTCGACGGCGACGGGAAGCTCGCGTACGTCAGGTTCGACGCCGCGGGCACGCTGCTGAAGTCGACCCAGCCGTTGTGCTTGCGCCGGTAGGTGCCGCTCGAGCAGCCCGTGTACCCGTCGGACGGCATCGCCTCCGAGTAGCCCTTGAACGTCAGGCCGGCGCCGGCCAGCTGCGACTGCAGGTTGACGCCGGTGTAGTTCTTCGGGCAGTCGTCGTTGGTCACGCCCTGGGTGGAGCCCGAGAACAGCGCGATGTAGTTCGGCTGGCTCGGGTGCGTGATCGCGTACGACTTGGTGAACTTCGCGCCCTGGGCGGCCAGGGAGTTGAAGTACGGGGCGCTGCCGGAGTTGTTGATCTGGGAGTAGGCGTGGTTCTCGAACATCACGAGAACGATGTGGTCGAAGCGCGGCACGCTGGTCGCGGCCTGCGCCTGCGACGCCGCGGCGGTCAGGCCGGTGGCGACGAGGGCGGTGGTCGCGAGCGCGAGCACCACCCGGCGGATCGACATGGGGATTCCCCCTTCGTGGGCAGGGATGACGCCACATCGTGGGCAGTGGTGGATACACGATCATGAGTGCGGCCTGACAGGGACACGTGCTGCCGATGAACAATTCGGTGTACATCAATGCGTGATGGTTGCCGCAACGGATTCCGCCCGCGCTGGAGCGCCTCGCACGTGGCCGTCAGGAGGTCAGGCCCGGGACCTTCCAGAGGCGGACCGCGCCGTCGGCGCCGGCCGAGACGAGGGTCGAGCCGTCGGGGGCGAAGGCGACGGCGTGCACGGCACCGTCGTGCCCGTCGAGGGTGTGCAGGTGCGCGCCGGTCGCCGGGTCCCACAGCCGGATCGTGGTGTCGAGGCCGGCGCTGGCCAGCAGTGTCCCGGACGGGCTGAACGCCACCGCGGTCGCCGGCTCCGTGTGGCCCTCCAGCGTCGCGTGCGGCGCGCCGGAGGCCGGTTCCCACAGTCGCACCGTGGCGTCCGCACCGGCGCTGGCCAGGAGGGCTCCGCCGAACGCGACGCCGAGCACCGGGCCCCGGTGACCGCGCAGCGCCGCCCCGCCGTGCCGGGGCCTGAAGCGCTCGGGCAGGTCACCACGCCGGGACGGGAAGGGCGAATCGCCGCGCCGGGACAGGAAGGGCGAATCGCCGTGCCGGGGCGCGCGGGAGGCGTCGCCGGGGCGGGGCGCGGGGGCGCCGTGGTGCAGTGCGACGACCGCGCCGTCGTCGCCGGTGGCCAGGACGTCCCCGTCGGAGCTGAACGCGAGGGTATGGATCGCGGCGCCGCCGGCCGGGCGGTGGGTGAGCGGGCGGCGGGTGAGCGGACGGCCGGCGGCGAGGTCGAACAGGCGGATCGCGCCGTCGCGGCCGGCCGCGACGAGCAGGCGACCGGCCGGGTGGAAGGCGATCGCGGCCGGACCATCGGGGCCGCCGTCGAAGGCGTGCCGGCGGCGGCCGTCGCGGGCGTGCCACACGCGCAGCGTCCGCCCGGGTCGGCGGGGGTTGCCTCCGGCCGAGGCGATCAGCTCACCGTCGGGGCTGAAGGCGACCGAGCGGACGGGGCCGTCGTGGTCGCCGAGGGTGTACCGGACCTGCCCGGTCCCGAGGTCCCAGACCCGCACCCGGCGATCCTCGCCGCCCGCGGCGAGCAGGCGCCCGTCGGGGCTGACCGCCACCGTATGGACCGGCGGCGCGCCGCGGACGATCCCGCCGGGGGAGAAGGTACGCAGCAGTGCCGGCTTGACCCGGGGCCGGGCGGGCGGCGGAGGCGGGGCGGCGGGCGCGGCGGCGCGCACCTCCTGCACGCTGCCGCAGGCGACGACGACGTCCGGGTGTTCGGCGGCGACGGGAGCCATGCGCAGACCCCGGTGCAGCAGGTCCGCGACGAGCGGCGTCCGGCCGGCCCCGCCGACGAGGAAGACCCCGGCCACGTCCTGCGGCGTCACCCACGCGTCGCGCAGCGCCGCGACCGTGCGCTCGACGGTGCGCTCCAGCAGCGGCTCGACGGCGCGCTCGAGCTCGTCGCGGGCGATGGGCAGCGCGCCGACGAGCGGCACGTAGAGCTCGGCGGCCGGCGCGGCGGACAGCTCCTCGCGGGTGGCCCGGGCGCCGTGCCACAGCCGCAGCCGCGCCGCGGCCTCCTCGGGCGTGCGCGGCCGGTCGAGCCGGTCCCAGGCCGGGTCGCCCGCGGTGCGGGCCCGGGCCAGCCGCACGACGGCGGCGTCGAGGTCGAGGCCACCGGCGTCCGCGAGCCCGTCGGCGGCGGCGACGGAGAAGCCGTCGGCGGCCCGGCGCACCACGCTGACGTCGAACGTGCCGGCGCCGAGGTCGTAGACGACGAGGCAGCCGCCGGTCGGGACGTGCCGGCCGAGGACGGCGGTGTAGTACCGCGCGGCGGCCACGGGCTCGGGCAGCAGCTCCGGGTCGCCGAGCCCGGCCAGGCGCGCCGCGTCGGCCAGCAGCCGGCGCCGGTCGGGCCGCCAGGCCGCCGGGTGGGTGAGCACCGTGGGCG
>NZ_JBEPDB010000164.1:0-2773 GCF_040300025.1 Dactylosporangium sp. NPDC000555
TCCCTACGCTGCCGGGGCGTGTCGCCCAAGCACGGCCGAGCCGTGGCCGCCCGCGCATGCGGTTTCGTGCCGGTGCGCGAGTCACCACGCCGCCGGGGCGTATCGCCCAGCACAGCGGAGCCGTGGCCGCTCTCAGGCGCGGTACAGCTCCAGCTGCGACAGCTGCCCCGCCGGCTGGACCGTGTTGGCGGTGAAGACCAGCCGCACGTAGCGCCACTGCCCACCCGGCAGCGCGATCGTCACCCGCTGCCCGGAGCTCTGGGCGAACGTGTACGACGCCGGGCCCACCAGCGAGGTGAACTGCTTGTCGTCCATGCTCGCCTGCACCTCGATGCGCTCGGAGCGGGCCGGCCAAGCATCCGACGGCGGCAGGCGCAGCACCGCCCGGCGCAGCTCGGCCGGGGCGCCCAGGTCGACCTGCACCCATTGCGGGAACCCGTTGTTGCGGCTCTCCCAGTAGCTCATCGGGTCGCCGTCGGTGATGTTGCCCGACCCGTACACGTCGGTGTGGCCACTGTCCCGTGTGTCGCGCCCCGCCGCCAGGTTGACGCCGTCGGCGACGTTGGCCTGCGTCTGGCTCGGGCCGGCGCTGGGCCCGCCCGGCGCTGCGGAGGAGCCGGCCGTCGCGGGCGCCGGGGAGCCGCTCGACCGGCTCGCCGACGGCGCGGCCGACGCCGACGCGGCCGAACGCGACGCTCTCGGCCCCGCGCTCGTCACCGAAGACCCGCCGCCGGCCCCGGGCGCGAGGCCCGGCTCGGCCCACTGCGGCTCCGCCGCGGCCCGGTCGTCGCCGGCGCGCGGTCCGCGTGGCCACGCCGCGGCGACGCCCACGCCGAGGAGCACCAGCGCCACGATCGCCGCGGCGACCAGGAGCAGCCGCCGGCGGCTCCCCGTGACGGTGCCCGCGCTCACTGCGTCCGTGGCGGCGACCTCCGTGAGGGGCAACGTCTCAGCCCGTCGGAACGGCTTGCCGGCCCCGCCACCGGCCCCGGCCGCCTCGGCGTCGCGCGGGACGGCCGGTCGCGGGCCGGCGCCCGCATGGCGCTCGGCGAGCTCCTTCGCGGCCGCGAGCCCCCACGGCGTGGCGTTGCCGGCCACCGCGAGGTCGACGGGGGCCGGGATGTCCGTCAACGCCGCCGTGAACAGCGCCGACAGCGGCGGCCACAACAGCTCGTTGATGTCGAGGCCGGGGGTGCCCACCACGACCCGATACCGGCCGTCGATCGCCACCGGTCCAGGGCCACTCGACCGCGCCCCGAGCACGGCGGCTCCGGCCAGTGCCTCTCCGTGCGCGTCTTGGGCGATCGCGGTTTCGGCTGCGGCGTCGGGGAGCACGGCGCTGGCCGGCGCATCTTGGCGGAGGTCGTCCTGGGGGAGCGCGGCCTGGGGGAGCGCGACCACGGCGGGTCCATCCTCCGCGGCTGGGCTGCCGGGCCCTGGGCTGCCGGGCCCTGCGGCGTCTGGCCTCGGGGTGTCGGGTCCTGCGGGGCCGGGTCCCGAGTTCTGGGGGAGTGCGGTGTCGGGCGGCGCGCCGGCAGGAAGTGCGAGCCCGTGCGGTGTCGCGGCGGGGTCGCGCCGTGGTCGCGAGGCGAGGTCGACGATGAGTTCTATGACGGCCGGCGGGGCCGCGGTCGGGCGCCTGGCGGGCACTTCCGCGCGGCCGCGCGCCGGGCGTAGTGGGCCGGACGGCTCCGCGTGCAGGCCGCCGCCGGAGAGGCGGACCAGCCAGCCGAGGTCCATCGCGTAGGTCGCGGGGTCGATCGGGCGAAGCGACGGCTGCGGCGGCGAGGAGGACAGCACCTCCTCCTGGCCGGACGGCAGGTAACGCAGCCGCCAGGCAGGCTCGGGCCAGACCGGTCGCAGCGCGGCGTCGAGGGCGTAGACGGCGATGTCGCCGGACGGGGTGTGCAGCGGCACGCCGTTGATCAGGTGCACCGGCTCGGCGAGATCCCGTGCGGCGGCCGAGGCCACGGCCCGGCCCGCGCCCTGGCCCGGCGCGAGCGGCACCACGTCGACCAATGGCCGGACCGCCGGAGGCAGCGCACGCACTGTCGCGGCCAGCTCGGCGCCGGTCACGGACGGGTCGACCAGCAACCGGAGACGGTCCGGATCGACCGCCACCGAGAGGGCCAGATCCGACGCTCCGCCGCCCTCGCCATCAAAGTCCAGGCCACCGGGGCCGGCCCCGCCGCCGGCCGTGTCCCCGCCGCCGGGGCCGGCCCCGCCGCCGGCCGTGTCCCCGCCGCCGGCCATTTCGGTGCCGCCGGCCGTGCCATTGCTGTCGGCCGTGCCTCTGTCGCCGGCCGTGTTCCGGTCATCGGCTTGGTGGGTGTCAACGGCTTGGTGGGGTGCAACGGCATGGTTGCTGCCGGCGGTCGAGAGTCGCCAGCCGGCCGGGATCGGGTGCGCGCTCACCGGCCACGGCATGTGGTCCGGCACCAGCGGCTGCCAGGCCGGCGCCGGCCAGCGGGAACCGGCCGCGACCCGCCGGCCGCCCGGCGTGTGTCGCCACCAGCCGCTCGCGGCGAACAGCGTCCCGCCGGGCGTGGCCACCACCGGGCCCTCGGATGCTACGACCGGCCGGCCCGCCGCGACGGAGAGCTCGGCGGCCGTCTCGTCCCCGGCGCCGAGCAGCAGGATCCCGACCGGGCCGTCCAAGAGAGCCGGGCCGTCCGAGGGAGCCGGGCCGTCCGAGGGAGCCGGGCCGTCCGAGGGAGCCGGGCCGTCCGAGGGAGCCGGGCCGTCCGAGGGAGCCGGGCCGTCCGAGGGAGCC
>NZ_JBEPDB010000164.1:2873-6843 GCF_040300025.1 Dactylosporangium sp. NPDC000555
GTGCCGTCCGAGAGATTCGTGCCGTCCGAGGGAGCCGGGCCGTCCGAGAGATTCGTGCCGTCCGAGGGAGCCGGGCCGTCCGAGAGATTCGTGCCGTCCGAGAGATTCGTGCCGTCCGATAAGCCCTGACGGTCTGATAAGCTCCGACCATCCGATAAGGCCATGCCGTCCGATAAGGACGCACTGCCCGATAAGGGCGCGCTACCCGATAAGACCGCGCCGTGCGATAAATCTGATCCAACCGAGCCGTCTGAGCTGTCCGGGAAGTCCGGAAAGGTCAGGGCGACGGGATCACGCAGCACTGCCGGGATCACGGCGGCGGCTGGAGCTGTCGGGGACACCAGCACCGCGAGCCATCCGTCCGGCACCGCGACCGTCGTGGTCGTGTCGCCGATCAGCAGGCACCCGTCCACCCGTCGGGCGGTCGGCACGTTCGGCGGCTCGGTCACCCCGGCACCCTACCGCGCACCACCGACATTCCCCGCGCCCCCGCCGCCACCGCATCGACGCGCGGTGACGGCGGGTGGACGCCGGGTCAGCGGACGCAGACCTCAGGAGGCCGCCTGCGCCAGGCGGAACGACTGGGCGCCGGTGCCGTTGCAGGCGTACTGCACGAGCTGCACACTGTCCGCAGTGGACGCGCCCGGCGTGTCGAGGCACTTGCCGCTCGCCCGGTTGACGAAATGGTAGTAGCCGTTGCCCTCGGAGACCGGCTGCCACTGCTGGTTGGTGCCCCCGCCGTACGCCCACAGCTGGATCGGCGCACTGTCCGCGGTGGACCTGTTCGTCACGTCGAGCGACTGGGCCGCGTTGGCGCGGATGTCGATGTGCACGTAGCCGTCGCTCGTGGGCTGGAAGCGGTACTGCTGCGCGTTCGTGCTGTTGCAGGCGTACTGCTGGATTGCCGTGCCGTTGGCCGTGCCGGCCGCGCGGGCGTCGACGCACTTGGCGCTGTTCTTGTTGACCACCGAGTACCACGCCGACGGCGAGATCGGGCCGCTCGACGTGGGCGGTGTCGAGGTCGGCGGGGTCGAGGAGGGCGGGTTCGAGGACTGCCCGGCCAGCCAGAGGATGCCCTGAATGATCCAGCGGTTCTGGTTGCCGCTCTCGAACGTCGAGGAGGTGCGCGTGTTGGTGGTGTAGTTCATGCCGTTGTGGCCGAAGTTGGCGTACAGCATCCGGTAGTTGCGGTTGGTCCACAGGATCGGGTAATAACCGCTGTACCAGGACTGGTTCGGGTCGGTGCCGACCGGGAAGCTGCTGGGATCGACCGACGCCAGGATGTTGATGTTCGGGTTTTGCCGCAGGTCGTTGCTCCACGAGTACCACTCGGAGACCGCCGACTGGAAGGTCGCGGGCAGTCCGGCCGTGGCCGGGTGGTTGCGGTCCTCGACCTTGTACGTGATCCGCGTCGGGCCCCACGTGTTGGTCCTGAAGGCGCCCGAGCCGAGGAACGTGTTGTAGTACCAGCTCCAGGAGCCCGGGTCGGTGGTGAACGCGCTGACGTGGAAGCCCATCCACGCGCCGCCGTTCTGCATGTACTGCTGGAACGCGGCACGCTGCCCGGCCGGCGGCGCGTCGTCGAGGAACATGATCACCTTGTACTGCGCGAGGTTGCCGGTGTTGAGCCGGCTCCAGTCCGTCGTGGCCTCCCACGTGAAGCCGTTCTGGGCCCCCTGCTGGGGGAACCAGTCCCTGGCCTCCTTGTCGAAGTCGATGTGGGCGGCGTCCCAGGTGCCGTTGTAGAACGCGAGCACCTTGAACGGGGTGGCGGCGAGGGCGGGCCGGATCACGAGGCCCACCCCCAGCGCCGTCAACAGGGCAAGCGCTGCCAGCGTCAGCTTTTTGCGCACGGTTGGGGGTCCTTCGGGTGTAGGCGGGCGGGATTGGCGGATCCGCTCTCTCGAATCATGGGCCATCGATGACGTCCGGCACAAGGTAAGGAACCCTAACAGTTAAGGTAAGTCGCCAAATAAGTCCTGACCTGCGCGTCCGGCGGGGAAGCGGGTGCCGGCTGCCGCGGCTCGCCCCGCACCTGCCCGCCGTGGTGCCGGACCCGGTCGCGGTCGGCACGCCGGCGCTCGGAGATCTGTATCGCACCACCAACCCGTTCCTGGCCGGCGTCGGCGAGGTCCTGCCGGTCGCGCGCACGCCGCCGCCGTCTTCCTGTGCCGCCACTCGGGGCAGATGGCGGGAGAGCGCTCTCGGGAAATATCCGATTCACGGGCGGAAATGCCGTTTTCGTTTGTCCGGAAACCGTCTTGACATGCATGGATTCTGCGGGAAAGCTGCAGAAGGCGCTTTCATGTGAGCGCGTGATGATGACCGGCACGGGGGCGTTGTGTCATATTCAGTGTGGTGCATCAGGCTGCTCATCTGCGGAGTCTTCGCCGTCTCCGCGATCGGCAAGCTCCGCGGTCGCGGTGCGCTCGTCGCGTTCACCGGTGCTGTGCGGGAGCTCACGGGTCTGGGCTCGAGGCCCGCCCGCGTGGCCGCCGTCGCGACCGTCGCCGCCGAGTCGCTGGTCGCGGTGGCCGTGCTGGTGCCCGCGGTCCACCGGGTTGCGCTGGCGTGCGCCGTCCTGCTCCTGGGAGCGTTCGTGCTGGTCCTGGCCAGGGTACTGCGGGCGGGTCGGGCGGTGGCGTGCCGCTGCTTCGGCCGCGGCGCCGCGCCCGTCGCGGCGCGGCACGTCGTGCGCAACGTGGTCCTGGCCGCGCTGGCCGGGCTCGCGCTGGCCGCGGACCTGCTCGCTGGTCCGGCCGCCGTCGAGCCGGCCGGGCTGGCGCTGTGCTTGCTCGTCGCGGCGGTGTCGGTCGCGTTCGTGGCGCTGCTCGACGACATTGCGGTACTGTTGACGCCGATTTCAAAATGATCTTTGTCAATGCCAATCGTGACCGAAGGGAGATCATGGCATTGCTCACGGGGGCCGTCGTCATCATCTCCTTGGTGGCGATCGTAAATATGTTGATGCTCGGTGCCGTGCTGCGCCGGATGCGGCAGTATGAGCAGCGCGGTGCCACCCCGCCGCGGACCGTGGAGATCGCGGTCGGCTCGGCGGCGCCCGAGTTCGACGTGTTCGCCACCGACGGCACCAGCTTCCGCACCGACGACCTGCGCAGCGGGCGGACGCTGCTCGGGTTCTTCTCCGACACCTGCGAGCCCTGCGTCGCCGAGGCGCCCGAGCTGGTGGAGCGCGCCGGCGTCCTCGCGACCGACGGCATCACGGTCGTGCCGGTCCTGGCCGTCGAGCCGGGCGGCGGGGCACAGCGCCTGCTGCCGGTGCTCGGCCGGCTCGGCCGCGTGCTGACCGAGCCGCTGCACGGGCCCGTCGCCTCCGCCTTCCAGGTCCGGGCCACGCCGTCCTACGTGCTCGTCGCCGGCGACGGCCGGATCGCGGCCACCGGCGGCTCGCTCGACGACTGCCTGCGGGCGTCGGTCCGGTGACGGCGCGGGGCAGTCGAGCCCGCGGCGGCCTGCGCCGGCAGCTGGCGACGCTGACCGGCGCCTGCCGGGTGTACTGGCGGGCCGCCCCGGCCACCGCCGCCATGCGCCTGGCGGTCGCGGTGAGCGGCGGGGCCGCGCCCGTCGCCGTCGCCTGGCTCACCAAGCTCCTGCTCGACCGCGCGGCCGGCCTCCCCGGACCACCGATCGCCGGCGTGGCGGCGGCGCTCGCGACGGTCGGCGGCGTGGCGGCGGTGCTGCAGCACGCGGCCCGGTATCTCGACGCCGAGATCGTGCGGCGGGTCTCCGCGCACACCCAGACCGAGCTCTTCGCCGCGGTGAGCCGCGACGCCGGGCTGGCGACCCTGGAGGACCCCGCCTACCACGATCGAGTCCAGCTGGCCCAGCAGCCCAGCCAGTCGGCGCCGGTCCTGCTCACCATGACGGTGCTGGCGATGGCCCAGTCGCTCGTGACCGTCGCGGGTTTCGCCGCCACCCTCGTGGCGCTGTTCCCGGTGGCCGCGGCCGG
>NZ_JBEPDB010000165.1:0-6717 GCF_040300025.1 Dactylosporangium sp. NPDC000555
GGTGTCCTTGAGCAGGTAGCCGACCGCGCCGGCGTGCAGGGCGTCGGCGATCAGCTGCGGCTCGAGATACCCGCTCAGCGCCACCACCTCGACGCCGGACAGCTCGTGCGGATGGCGGCCGGCCAGGGACGCGTCGAGACGGACGAGATCGAGGAGCTCGGCGACGCGGTGCCTGCGCTCCGCCCTGGTCCCGGCGGCCCGGGACAGGCCGAACGCGATGTTCGCCTGGACGGTCAGGTGCGGGAACAACGCACCCTCCTGGGCGACATAGCCGATGCTGCGTTTCTCCGGAGGTACCGCTGAAACCACCCGGCCGGCAAGGGCGATCGTGCCGCCGTCGACCCGGTCGAACCCGGCGATCAGCCGCAGCAGCGTCGTCTTGCCGCAGCCGGAGGGGCCGAGGATCGCCGTGGTCGTGCCCTCGGCGACGTCCAGGCTCACCCCGTCGAGGACCCGCGCCTGGCCGTAGCTCTTGTGCACGTCTCGCACTGACAGCGCGGTCATGGTCTGGCTCCCCGGGTGGACTGACGCAACAGGAGGTACGCCGCCGGCAACGACAGCGCGATCATGCAGACCGCGTAGGGCGCGGCCCGCGGGTAGTCGATCTCGGCGGTGGCGGCCCAGAACTCCGTGGCCAGCGTGTGGGTTCCGGTGGGCGCGAGCAACAGGGTCGCTGTCAGCTCGGTGGTCACGGCGAGGAACACGAGAGCGGCCGCGGACAGCATGCCCGGTGCGGCGAGCGGAACGGTCACCCGGCGGAAGGTTGCCAGGGCCGACCGTCCGAGCGCGCGCGACGCCTCGTCGAGCGTCGGTGGCGCCTGGCCGATCGCCGCCCGCAGGTTCACCATGGCGCGGGGCAGGAACAGCATCACGTAGGCGGCGACGGCCAGCGTGGTGGTCTGGTAGAGCGGGCGGGCGTACCGGATTGATGCGGTGACCAGCGACAGGCCGACGACGACACCAGGCACGGAGCTGGCCAGGTAGGTGCTGCGTTCCATGACGGTGCTCACGATGCTGCGGTACCGCACGGCGAGCCACGCCATGGGGAATCCGATCGCGACGGCGGCCACGGCGGCGAGCGCGCCGAGCTTCGCCGTGGTTCCCAGCACCGGCAGGAGCGCGGCCAGGTCCCAAGCGCCGACGGTACTGTAGGTGAGCCAGTGGATCACACTGTACGCCGGGACGCCGATCGCCAGCCCGAGCAGGGCCAGCAGCAGAACGATGACGGGTCCGGTGAGCCACCCCAGGCGGGCCGGCACCGCCGGACGGGCGGCACCGGCGCCGAGGCGGGCGGTCCGGGCGCGTCCGCGGACCAGCACTTCGAGGGTGACGAACGCGAGGCAGCACAACACGAGGACCGCGGCCAGCATGTTGGCCGCCGCGGACGCGAACGTCGACTCGTACTGGGCGATGATCGCGGTGGTGAACGTGGGGTAGCGCAGCTGCTCGATGGCGCCGAACTCGGCGAGCAGATGCAGGGCGACGAGCAGGGCCCCGCCCGCCATGGCCGTCCGCAGCTGCGGCAGCACCACGCGGGCGAAGACCCGCACCGGGCCGGATCCCAGCGCCCGGGCCGACTCCTCCAGGGCAGGGTCCAGGCCGCGGAGCGTCGCCGCCACCGGCAGCAGCACGAACGGGTAGTACGACAGGGTGGTGACGATGGTGGACGCGGCCAGCCCGTCCAGGCCGGGCCGCACCGTGATCCACGCATAGCTGTTGATGAATGCCGGGATGGCCAGCGGCGCGGTCAGCAGCGCGAGCCACATCCCGCGCCACGGCAGCGACGTGCGTTCCACGATCCAGGCCAGGGCGGTGCCGAGCACCAGGCAGCATCCGGTGGCGGTGCCGCACAGCGCGAGGGTGTTGCCCAGCAGTTCGGCGATGAGCGGTCGGAACACGAGCGGCCGGATGCCGTCCCAGCCCACCTCGTAGGAGTAGAACGTGATGAACACCAGCGGTACGGCGGCGAACGCCGTGACCGGAACACACAGCGCCAGCAGGCGCAGCGGTGGGAGCGACCGGAGTCGCCGTACCGCCGCGCCTGCCGCCGGTTCGGTCTGCGGCATGTGACTCAGAGGAGTCCGGCCGTTGTCATCAGCTGGGTGACCTTCTGGCTGTTGAGCTTGGACTCGTCGACCGCGGGCGCGCCGAGCTCCGACAGCGGTTTGAGGGCCGGGTTCGAGGCGACGCCCTGGCCCACCGAGTACTCGAAGGCGGTGCCGTTGGCGAGGATGGTCTGGCCCTCCTTGCCGGTGATGAAGTTGACCAGCGCCTGCGCCTCGTTGGGGTGCTTGCTCGACTTGAGCACGCCGCCGCCGGAGACGCTGACGAACGCGCCGGGGTCCTGGTTGCCGAAGAAGTGCAGCTTGACGTTCTTGCTGTTCTCCTTGGTCTTGGCCTGGTCGGCGTACCAGTAGTAGTGGTAGATGACGGCGCTGGCGACCGTGCCGGCGTTGACGGCCTTCATCGCGGCGCTGTTGCCGCTGAACGCCTGCCCGTTGTTCTTCAGCGCGGTCAGCCAGGCGCTGGTGGCCGCCTCACCCTTGAGTTCGAGCATCGCGCTGACGATCGCCTGGAAGTCGGCGCCCTTGGGCGCGGCGCCGTAGCGGTTCTTCCACTTCGGGTCCTGCAGGTCCATGATCGACTTGGGCAGGTCCGACTCGGTGACCATGGTGGGGTTGTACGCGAGGACGGTCGAGCGCGCCGCGATGCCGATCCAGTTCCGGGTGGACGGCACGTATTCGGCCGGCACCTGCGCGAGCGTCGCCGGGGCGATCGGCGCGAACAGTCCGGCGTTCTCGACCAGGGACATGGCCGGGGAGTTCTCGGTCAGGAAGACGTCGGCCGGCGACGCGGAGCCCTCGGCGACGAGCTGGTTGGCCATCGTCAGGTCACTGCCCTGGCGGATCTCGACCTTGACGCCGGTCTTGGCGGTGAACGCGGCGACCCATTCCTTGGTCAGGGTGTCGTGCTGCGCATTGTAGAGCACGAGGGTCACGTTGGGGTCGAGCGCGGCGGTGGAGCCGCCCGACGCCGCCGCTTCCGGCGTCGCGCCGGATCCGCCGCCGCAGGCGGTGAGGAGTATGCCGACGACCGGCACCGTGAGCATCGCGAGCAGGCGACGACGAGCGGTCGTTGCGGGGATCAACACGGGGGCTTCCTTCGGTCGGAGGTCCAGGCAGGGGGTGTTAGGATTGCCTAACCTAGCTTTTGTACTGCCGCATATTTCGCCAATCCCCCAAAATTGGGGGGGTACTGCCGAAGGAACCTGTCTGCGATGACGAGCCGTTGAGAACGCCGATGACACGGTCGGCATCGCTCACGCAAACGGCCCGGGCCAGCAGGCGTTCCCGGGCCGTGCTGGTGATCGACGATCACCGGGTGTTCACCGACGTGCTCAGCTTCGCGCTGGACGCGCAGCCCGACCTCCGCTGCGTGGCCGTGGCGCACTCGGCGCGGGACGCGCTGGCGACCGCGGCGCATCGCGGCTTCGACGTGGCCATCGTGGATCTGCAACTGCCGGACGGCACCGGCCTGGACGTCGTGCGCGAGCTGCGTGCCCTGCGCCCGGACGCACAGCTGATCCTGCTGACCGGCCATCCTCGGCCCGGCCTCGCCGAACAGGCCCGCGACGCCGGGGCCGACGCGTTGCTGGCGAAGGACGATGCGCTGCGCAGCGTCCTCGACGTCATCCGCGGCACCGAACCGCCGGACGAGGCAGCCGGCGGGGCACCTGTCCCGGTCCCGCGCCTGAGCCCGCGCGAACGGGAGGTGCTGACCCTGCTGGCCACGGGCGCGCACGCCGGGCAGATCGCCGGCGAGCTGGACCTGTCGGTGCACACCGTGCGCGACTACGTCAAGGCGATCCTGTCCAAGCTCGGAGCGCACTCCCAGCTCGACGCCGTGGCCGCCGCCGACCGGCTCGGCCTGATCGTCCGCACGGACCGCTTCCGGTGAAGCGACCACCCCGCCTGCCGACGCTACGGCGGGCGCTGCTGTGCCACGTGCTGCTCGCCGGTCTCGTGACGGTCGTCGCCGCGGCCGGCGCGGGGACCACCGCGTGGCGCACCTCGAACCAGCAGGCGGCGCGCGCCGCGCTCCAGGTTTCCGCCGCTATCGCCGACGCGGCGATCGCGAGCCTCGCGACGCACGACTTCGGCGCACCCGGCGGGTACGACCGTGCGGACGTCCTGGACCGGCTGCAACCGTTCGTACTGTCCGGGACCGTGTATCGCGTCAAGCTCTGGATCGTCGAGGGCGAGCGGGCCAGGATCCTGGTGTCGGACGAGGCGCGCCTCGAGGGAACGTCACGGGACACGGACAGCGGACCGCTGCGATCGATCGGGTCGGCGGGGCAACGCATCTTCGACGTGCCCGACGACGTGGAGCACCGCTACGAAACAACCCGCCAGGACCAGTTGCTGGAGGTCTTCCTCGACTTCCGCGACGCGGCACGCAACGTCCTGAGCCTGGAGCTCTACGTACCGGCCGGTGGTGACGCCGCCGCACTCCAGGCGATGACCGACCAGCTCCCGCTGCTCGTCGCCGGGGCACTGGGCATCGGACTCGCCACGCTCCCGCTCACCGTCGCCGCGAGCCGGCGCACGCGCCGCACCGCCGAGCGCTACGCGATCCTCGCCACACTGGCCGTCACGGCGTCCGACCGCGAGCGGCGTGAGCTCGCCCAGCGCCTGCACGACGGCCCTATCCAGGCCCTCTCCGCCGCCAGTGTCGTGATGTCGCTGGACACGATGACACTGCCGGGCGTACCACCGGCGGGCTCCCGCACGCTCGCGCACAACCTCGTCCGCGACAGCATCCGGCAGCTGCGAACCCTGACCGACGACGTCGTTCCCGACCCGATCCCGGCCGCGGACCTCGCCGCCCGGCTGCCCGCGTTGCTTCGCCCGGCGGTACCGGAACCGATCGCGCTCGACGTCCGCGTCGCGCACCACGATCCCGGCGCCGATCTCAACGACGACCACGCGCTCCTTGTCGCCCGCAGCGCCCGGGAACTGGTCCGCAACGCCGTGCGGCACGGCCGGCCCGCCCGTGTCAGCGTTATCCTCGACATCGGCGACACACTGCGGCTCACGGTCGACGACAACGGCGCCGGGTTCGATCCCCGCCGCGGGCCGCAACCCGGCCACGTCGGCCTGACCCTGATCGCACAGGCCGTGGCCGACGCCGGCGGCGCCCTGTCGCTGCGCTCCAGCCCGAACACGGGCTGCACGGCGACCGTCCAGCTGCCCCTCCCCCGCAGTCCGCACCAGGGTGCATAGCAGCCCACCTTCGACCGGGCCGGCCTGGCCGGCATCGAGGTCGTGCTGGCCGACCCCGTGTTCTGGCGATCGCTGCTCAACACGTGCGTCATCACCGCGGCGACCACCTTGCTGGCGGTCGTCGGCGGGAACGTGGTGGCACGGCGAATGCTGGCCTGGGTGTACGGGCGACATGGCGGTGGTGCGGGTCCTGACCAACGGCGGCCCGACTCACTCCACCGAGGTGCTCGCCACGCTGGCGTTCCGCAGGGGCATCGACGGCGGCGGTGTCCGCCTTGCCTGAGGCTAGTGGGTTCTTCAGTGGCGGGGTTTTGGCTCGGATGTGCCGTGGCCGAGAGGCGACCGCTCCGGCGAGCAGTTGCGCGATGAGGAGCGCTCCGAGCGCGATGATCGGGATGGTCCAGCCATTTGTTGCGGTGTGGAGGGCCCCGAGCCCGAGGGGGCCACCGGCGAGCACCGGCTCCACGTCGGACCCGAGCCGCACCGTCACTATGGCACGCGGCCAGTCGCGGGTGACGACGGTGATCTGCGCGGCGTCATGTTCGCATCTGGTCGCCCGCCAGCGGCCGGCGTGTACCGTCTCGGCCCTCCTTGGCTGGCCGTCGACCACGATCGTGCCGGTGCCGGCGGTCCAGTCGACGTCGGCGAAGCGCACGCCGTCGAGGCGTAGGTAGTGTCCGATCAGCAGTCGTAGCGGTCCGGGCAGCATTCGCGTGTGGGCGAGGCGGGCCGTTTCGACACAGGCCCACGGTCCGTCCGCGGCCGGGTCGCCGTAGTGCAAACGCGCCACGACTACAACGTCGTCGGTTTCGTCGTAGCCGCCCAGTGCGGGCGCACCGGGCAGGCCCTCGCCGTCGAACGCCGCAAGCGAACCGAATGCGTTCAGTGCTCGTCGGGCGTCGGCGGCATGGATGGCGAGCAGCTCGTCGACGGACTCGCCGAGGTTGAACTGCATGCCACCACCTCCGGAATCAGTGTGCCACCGGACTCGCGGTGCGCGGAACCGTCCGACGGCCCGCGCACCGCGCGCGGTTCAGTAAATGTTCGCGGACGCAACCGGGCCGTTCGACCAGCACACCCAGCCGTGCGTCGTGATCGCGTAGCTCTGCCACGAGCTCACGTTGGCGATCGCGGTGCCGCGGGTGAGGCCCAGGTCCCGCGCGAACGCGGTCCAGCTCAGATAGCCGTAGAAGCCGCTGTCCTCGGAGTACGACGTGGGGGTGCGGCGCCGGGTCCTGGGTTGGGACCCGGCGCCGTCGCGTTCGGCCCGCCGCGCTCTGTCCTGTTTACGTCAGCAGCCGTAGCGCCCGTTGGCGGACGTCGGCGTAGCGTTCGTGCACCTCCGGGGTGGTGGCGGCGGCGATCTCCTCGGCCGCGACAGGCCACTGGGGTGGCTCGGCGCCGCCGGACAGTGCCCAGGCCGCCTGACGCGCCG
>NZ_JBEPDB010000166.1:0-6690 GCF_040300025.1 Dactylosporangium sp. NPDC000555
GGGCGTGGAGACCTCGGCATTGGCCGGTCTGTGAAGCGCCAACCACCCAATCGGCTCGCGGCGTGAACGCGCCTCAGCCACGGGAATCCCCCGCCATCAGGCGTGGGGAGGAAGTCAAGAGCACGATCGCGTGGTCGTCGGCGCCGGGCGGACCGGCTCCAGCGCCCGGACCGCCAACGCCCCCGCCACGTTCCTGCACGAAACGACCGTATCCGGCCGCCGGCGGTCGCGGCGACGCGGGTGTTCAGCGGCGCAGGCGGGTGCGGATGACGAGGTCGTCGAGGGCCGGGCCGGCGGACGGGGCGGCCGGGAGCTTCGAGGCGTCGCGGGCGGCCTCCAGCTCGGCGCTCAGGCGCGCTACGTCGGCGGCCAAGGTCCGCGGGTCGACCAGGCCCGGCGGCAGGGCGCGGTGCTCGCCGGCCCGCTTGGCCTCGATCAGGCCGGGCACGTACGGGAGGGTGTTGAGCACCCGAAGGTCCGCCTCCACCTCGCCGGTGCGCATCAGGTGGATGCCGGTGTGCAGCACGCGCAGGGTGTAGAGGGCCGGCTTCAGCTCGCCGGTCTTGAGGTACAGCTGCCACTGGCCCGCGGCGAAGCCCAGGTAGTGCCGGGCGTGCTCGGGGGTCAGGCAGTGCGGCGCGAGGGCCTTGAGCTCCTCGTGCAGCGCGGAGGTGCGCAGCAGCAGCGGCGAGAGGAGCTGCTCCAGGACGTAGCCGTTGGGCTTGAGCAGCAGGCGGACGAACTTGGCGAGCTCCTGGCTGATGACGTCCAGCTCCATGCCCTCGCGGACGCCGCCCGACTGGACCGTCTCCGGGCCCGTCGTCAGGCCCACAACCTCCTCGAGCGGCAGGACGTGGCAGGCGCGCAGGTCGAGGTCCGAGTCGACGGACGCGAAGCCGTACAGGTGGGCGCCGCTCACCGTGGCGAACACGAGCGGGTACGGGTGTCCGTCCGCCACCTCGCCCGCCCACGGCGGCACGTCGCCGAGGACCGGCAGCGGCGGCGGGGCGGACACGCAGGGTACCGATGCCGGCACCGATGCGAAGGGCCGCAGCCGCACCAGGAACTCCTCGACCGCCGGGCGGTCCGGATCCTCCGGCAGGGTGGAGGCGGACTCCGCGCGCCGCAGCTCGGCGGACAGCGAGGCGGCCAGGGCCTCGAAGTCCTCCCAGGTCAGCTCGCCGCGGCGGATGGCGAGCAGCTCGTCGCGGTCGGCGGAGACGTCGACCAGCACCTCGCCGGTGCGCAGCACGTGGGCGCCGGCGCGCAGCAGGCGGGCCATGTGCATCGCCTGCTTCCAGCGCACCTCGCCGGTCTTCGCCCGGGTCGCGGTGAGCTTGGCCAGCTGGTCGCGGGCGTAGTCGCCGTAGGTGCGGGCGGCCCGGCGCGACAGGAACGCCGGGCGCAGGTCCAGCAGGGCCCGGCCGGCGTCGGTGACCCGTTCGACGAGCGGGGACGACAGGCACTCCCAGACCGTCGGATTGGCGGCCAGCGCGAGCGTGCAGGCGCGCTCGACCTCCCACGAGAACTGCTCCGGCAGCGGGCCCTCGAGGTGCGCCGGCGGCTTGTCCAGGCGCCAGAACAGCGGGGTCGGCGCCTGGAAGACGCCGCGGCGGTCGGTGTCGGAGTCCGGTCCGTCGAGGCCGTAGGCGCGGGATCCGACGATCGCGGAATAGATCGTGTGCGACGCCACGATGGTCAGGTCCTGCACAGGAGGTAGGGTAGGCGAGCCGGCAATACCCGCGTGGGAGAGACCGCCGTTGGCAACCGACGGCGGCGCCGAAGGGGCAAATCCTCCCCGGAACCTCTCAGGCAAAAGGACCGCGACGGGTTGGCACCTCTGGAGTCTGCGACAGAGGGGGAGGAGCGCGTCCTATCGCCCCTGTCCCGCGAGACCCAGAGAGTGTGGCTATGACGAGTTTTGCCGCGCGGCACATCGGCCCTTCCGCCGACGACCATGCCCGCATGCTCAAGGCCGTCGGATACGAGTCGGTCGAGGAGCTCATGACCGCCGCGATCCCCGGCTCGATCCGCTGGCGCGAGCCGCTCGAGCTGCCGCCGGCGGCGTCGGAGGCGCAGGTGCTCGCGGAGCTGCGCGAGCTCGCCTCGGCCAACCGGCCGCTGGTGTCGATGATCGGCCTGGGCTACCACGGCACGCACACGCCGCCGGTGATCCTGCGCAACGTGCTCGAGGACCCCTCGTGGTACACGGCCTACACGCCGTACCAGCCGGAGATCAGCCAGGGGCGGCTCGAGGCGCTGCTGAACTTCCAGACGGTCGTGGCCGACCTGACCGGGCTGCCGGTCGCCGGGGCGTCGCTGCTGGACGAGGCCACCGCCGCGGCCGAGGCGATGACCCTCGCCCGCCGCTCGTCCAAGGTCGCCTCCGAGGTGTACGTCGTGGACGCCGACGTGCTGCCGCAGACCCTCGCCGTGATCCGGACCCGGGCCGAGCCGCTCGGCATCGAGGTGCGCGTCCTCGACCTCGCGACGCGGGAGCTGCCGGCCGAGTTCTTCGGGCTGCACCTGCAGTATCCGGGCGCCTCCGGCGCGGTCCGCGACCACGAGGCCCTCGTCGCGCGGGCCCACGAGCGGGGCGCGATCGTCACCGTCGCCGCCGACCTGCTGGCGCTGTGCCTGCTGCGCGAGCCCGGCGCGATCGGCGCCGACGTCGCCGTCGGCAGCGCCCAGCGCCTGGGCGTGCCGATGGGCTTCGGCGGCCCGCACGCCGGCTACATGTCGGTCCGTCAGGGCCTGGAGCGCACGCTGCCCGGCCGGCTCGTCGGCGTGTCGAAGGACGCCGGCGGCGCGCCCGCCTACCGGCTCGCGCTGCAGACCCGCGAGCAGCACATCCGCCGGGAGAAGGCGACCAGCAACATCTGCACCGCGCAGGTGCTGCTCGCGGTGACCTCGAGCATGTACGCGGTGTACCACGGCCCGGACGGGCTGCGCGCGATCGCCGCCCGCACCCACGACACTGCCGTCCGGCTCGCCGCGGGGCTGCGCGCCGGCGGGGTCACCACCGAGCATCTCGCGTTCTTCGACACCGTCACTGCCGTCGTGCCGGGCCGGGCCGCCTCGGTCGTCGAGGCCGCCGCCGAGCGGGGGATCAACCTGCGCCTGGTCGACGCCGACCGGGTGAGCATCGCCTGCGACGAGACCACCACGTCCGACCACGTGCGCGACGTGCTCGCCGCGTTCGGGCTGTCGCACATCGAGGTGACCGAGCTGGACAGCACCGACGCGGTGCCGGCCGGGCTGCGCCGCGCGTCGGCGTACCTGACCCACCCGGTGTTCTCCAGCCACCGCTCGGAGACGGCGATGCTGCGGTACCTGCGCAGGCTCTCCGACAAGGACTACGCGCTCGACCGGGGCATGATCCCGCTGGGGTCGTGCACGATGAAGCTCAACGCGACGGCCGAGATGGAGCCGATCACCTGGCCCGAGTTCGCCGGCCTGCACCCGTTCGCGCCGGCGTCGCAGACCCAGGGGTATCGCCGGCTGATCGGCGACCTCGAGCGCTGGCTGGCCGAGGTGACCGGCTACGACGCCGTGAGCCTGCAGCCCAACGCCGGATCGCAGGGCGAGTTGGCCGGGCTGCTGGCGATTCGGGCGTATCACCTGGACCGCGGCGATACCGGGCGGGACGTGTGCCTGATCCCGTCCAGCGCGCACGGCACCAACGCGGCCAGCGCCGTGATGGCGGGCATGCGGGTCGCCGTCGTCGCCTGCGACGAGCTCGGCAACGTCGACCTGGGCGACCTGGACAAGAAGATCGAGCAGCACGGCGAGCGGCTCGCCGCGATCATGGTCACGTATCCGTCGACGCACGGCGTGTACGAGACCGGCATCGCCGACCTGTGTGCGAAGGTGCACGAGGCCGGCGGGCAGGTCTACGTCGACGGCGCCAACCTCAACGCGCTGCTCGGCTACGCCAAGCCGGGCAAGTTCGGCGCCGACGTGTCGCACCTCAACCTGCACAAGACGTTCTGCATCCCGCACGGCGGCGGCGGCCCCGGCGTCGGGCCGGTGGCGGTGCGCTCGCACCTGGCGAAGTACCTGCCGTCGCACCCGTTCCTGGCGGCCGACGCGCCGGTCGGGCCGGTCTCGGCCGCGCCGTGGGGCTCCGCCGGGATTCTGCCGATCCCGTGGGCGTACCTGCGGCTGATGGGCCCGGAGGGGCTGAGCCGGGCGACGGCGGCCGCGGTGCTGGCGGCCAACTACGTGGCGGTCCGGCTGCGCGAGCACTACCCGGTGCTCTACAGCGGCGCGGAGCACCTCGTCGCGCACGAGTGCATCCTGGACCTGCGCGGGATCACCCGGGACAGCGGCGTGACCGTCGCCGACGTCGCCAAGCGGCTCATCGACTACGGCTTCCACGCCCCGACGATGTCGTTTCCGGTCGCCGGCACCCTCATGGTCGAGCCGACCGAGAGCGAGGACCTGGGCGAGCTGGACCGCTTCTGCGACGCGATGATCGCGATCAAGGGGGAGATCGACCGGGTCGCGGCGGGCGAGTGGCCCGCCGGCGACAACCCGCTCGTGAACGCGCCGCACACGGCGGCGGTGGTCACGGCCGACGAGTGGGAGCACGCATACCCGCGGTCGCTGGCAGCCTACCCGTCCGCGGCCGCGCGGGAGGCGAAGTACTGGCCGCCGGTGCGCAGGATCGACGACAGCTACGGCGACCGGAACCTGGTGTGCGCATGCCCGCCCACCTCAGCGTACGAAGAGTGACGGGCCCGCAACTACTGAGCGTTATCTATGCGGCGCCGACGAGCGTGTGTGGAGCCGGACCCCGGTGCGGCTCAATCACGCTGCAATCGGGCAGAAGCTCTCCGGTGTCCTCAAAGGCGATCACACCGTTGCAAAGGAGGCTCCACCCCTGCTCGGGGTGGCTCGCCGTGATCTTGGCGGCCTCGCGATCGACGTCGGCGGCGGAGGGGCAGGGCGGCTGGTGCTGGCAGAGCATCGGGGGTCTCCGATTGAGAGGTTCAGTTGAGGCCTGTGTGGTTCTTCACATGATCAGTGATGCACGCTACTACGGCCAACGACACTATTCCGAGCATGTGACGGCACAACTTGGGGATAATCCACCCTTCGTATGAGCACATTAGGTCCGGTCGTCGGGTACGGGCCCCGGATTGTGGATCTTCACTCTCCCGGGTTACCCAACGCGTGCCGTTCGCATGTATGGGAGCGCTCCCGGCTGGAATGGCACGCGCGGGACGGTGGCGATCCACTTCAATTGCTCACCGCTTTCGCGGAATTACACGGAGTACCGATCGGGGATTTGGCTTCGTCACGGAAGGTGATTGACGCATCCGCTTGCGGGATCGCGGTGCTGTTGTCGCCACCCTCCGTGACACCCTCCCCGGTCGCCTCGGTGCCCGACCTCGTCGCCATCGCCTACGAGCACGGCGACCGGACCCCGTCCGCACCGGCCGGATTCCCCGCAACCATGGCCGGAACACGGCCCGGAACTGTCGGAAACTGGACACCGAGCTGGAGCCCCGCCCGGCACGCCGCCGCGGTGGAGGAGGTGCGGGCCGCGATCGCCCGCGGCGACGTGTACGTCGTGAACCTCGTCGGCCACGCCAGCGCCCCGTTCGACGGCGACCCGGCCCCGGCCCTCGCCCGCGTGGCGGCCCTGCCCGGCGCGCGGTACGGCGGCGTCCTGCGCGGCGAGCGCTGGTGGCTGGCGTCGGCCTCGCCGGAGACCCTCGTCGAGGTCTCGGGCGGCCGGGCCGTCACCCGCCCAATCAAGGGCACCCGCCCCGCCACCGCCGAAGGCCGCGCCGAGCTGCTCGCCTCGGCCAAGGAGCGAGCCGAGCACGTCATGATCGTCGACCTGGAGCGCAACGACCTCGGCCGGGTCGCCCGGGTCGGCTCGGTGCGCGTCGATGAGCTCTTCGCGATCCGCCGTTGGTCCGGGCTGTGGCAGGCCGAGTCGACGGTCAGCGCGCGGCTCGCCCCGGGGGTCGGCCTCGCGGAACTGCTCGCCGCGGTCTGGCCCGGCGGCTCGGTGACCGGCGCGCCGAAGCTCGCCGCGATCGACGTGGCCACGCGGCTGGAGCCGGTCGGCCGGGGGCCGAGCATGGGCGCGTGCGGCTGGATCGGCCACGACCGGGACGGGCGCGTCGCGGTCGACCTAGGGCTGACCATCCGCACCGTGGCCGTCGCCGGCGGCCGCGTCCACCTCTGGGCCGGCGGCGGCATCGTGTGGGACAGCGACCCGGCCGCGGAGGTCGCCGAGGCGGCCGCGAAGACCGCACCCATCAAGGCGGCCCTGCGCTGTTCCTAGCCTGGCGCTCGCTTCGCTCGGGCGCTGCCGGGGGGTTTCCACCCCGGAGCCCCCCATGCCCGCTCCGCGGGCACTCTTGCTGACGCTGCGCGCTGTTCCTAGCCTGGCGCTCGCTTCGCTCGGGCGCTGCCGGGGGGTTCCCACCCCGGAGCCCCCCATGCCCGCTTCGCGGGCACTCTTGCTGACGCTGCGCGGTGGTTGCGCCTAGCGGTTGCGGTTATCGCCGGGCGGGGCTTCGCTCGGGCGCTGTCGGGGGGTTTCCACCCCGGGGCCTCCATGCCCGCTTCGCGGGCACTTTTGCGGGCGCTGCGCGCAGTTCCTAGCCTGGCGCTCGCTTCGCTCGGGCGCTGCCGGGGGGTTCCCACCCCGGAGCCCCCCATGCCCGC